>JAIOPW010000175.1 GCA_021413665.1 Rhodocyclales bacterium
CTCTGCCTCGACATCGTCGCCGAAGGCGCGAACCGCGAATTGCACCCCAACACCTTCGGCGTCGCCCGCTTCTAGAAAGGAACTTCATGCAATTCACCGCCGAACATCGCCAGCTCGCCGACACCGTCGCCCGCTTCGTGCGCGAGGAACTCAATCCGCATGTCGCCGCGTGGGAAGCCGCCGAGCAATTCCCTTCGCACGAGGTGTTCAAGAAGCTCGGCAACCTGGGCCTGCTCGGACTCAAGTATCCGGCCGAGTACGGCGGCCAGGAACTCGACTTCTCCTACTCGATGGTCATGGCCGAGGCACTGGGCGATTGCGCCTGCGGTGGCGTGCCGATGGCCATCGGCGTGCAGACCGACATGTGCACCCCGGCCCTGGCGCGCTTCGGCTCGGAAACGCTGAAACGCGAATTCCTCGCCCCGGCCATTGCCGGTGACATGGTGGGCTGCATCGGCGTCTCCGAGCCCGGCGGTGGCTCCGACGTCGCCGCGCTGAAGACCACGGCGAAGAAGGACAGCGGCGATTACGTGATCAACGGCAGCAAGATGTGGATCACCAACGGCATGAAGGCCGACTGGTGCTGCCTGCTGGCCAATACCTCGGAAGGCGCGCCGCACAAGAACAAGTCGCTGATCATGGTGCCGATGAACGCGTCGGGCATCAGCCGGCAGAAGATCAGCAAGATCGGCATGGACGCGTCCGACACCGCGCAACTCTTTTTTGACGACGTGCGCGTGCCGCAGGCGAATGTCATCGGCCAGGAAGGCATGGGTTTCACCTACCAGATGCTGCAGTTCCAGGAGGAGCGCCTGTGGGGCGCGGCAAGCAGCCTGCGCATGATGGACAACATGATCGACCAGACCATCGAATACACGCGGGAACGCCAGGCCTTTGGCAAATCCATTCTCGACAACCAGGTAGTGCACTTTCGCCTCGCCGAGTTGCGCACGGAAGTCGAGGCGCTGCGCTCGCTGACTTACCGCGCCGTCGAGGACTACGTCGGCGGCAAGGATGTGACACGGCTGGCCTCCATGGCCAAGCTCAAGACCGGAAGGCTGGACCGCGAAGTCGCCGACTCCTGCCTGCAGTACTGGGGTGGCATGGGCTACACCTGGGACAACCCCGTCTCGCGCGCCTGGCGTGACGGCCGCCTGGTGTCCATCGGCGGCGGCGCCGACGAGATCATGCTGGGCATCATCGCCAAGCTGGAAGGCACGCTCCCACGCTCATGAGCTTTCGCAAGATACTCATCGCCAACCGCGGAGAGATCGCCTGCCGCATCATGCGCACTGCGCGTACGCTGGGCTATCACACCGTCGCCGTCTATTCCGACGCTGACGCCGGCGCGCCCCACGTCTCGCTGGCCGACGAGGCCATACGCATCGGGCCGGCACCGGCAGCGGAGTCCTACCGCAACATGGCGGCCTTGCTGGCAGCGGCAAAGCGCAGCGGCGCGCAGGCGGTGCATCCGGGCTATGGCTTCCTCAGCGAGAACGCGGCCTTCGCCCAGGCCTGCACCGACGCCGGTCTGGTCTTCATCGGCCCGCCGGCCGAAGCCATCGCCGCGATGGGCGACAAGGCGGGCGCCAAGCGGCGCATGATCGCCGCCGGAGTGCCGACGGCGCCCGGTTATCTGGGTAAGGACCAGAACGACGCGCGACTGACGACTGAGGCACTGGCCCTCGGCTTCCCACTGCTGGTCAAGGCCGTCGCCGGTGGCGGCGGGCGCGGCATGCGCCTGGCGCAAAGTGCAGCGGAACTGCCCGAAGCCCTGGCCGGTGCGCGGCGCGAGGCGCTGGCCGCCTTCGGTGACGCGACGCTGATGCTGGAACGTCTGATCCCGCAAGGCCGCCACATCGAGATACAAATATTTGCCGACGCCCACGGCAATGCGGTGCACATGGGCGAGCGCGACTGCACGACACAGCGCCGCCGGCAGAAGGTCATCGAGGAAACACCCTCGCCCATCGTCACACCGGCCATGCGTGACGCCATGGGACGCGATGCGGTAGCCGCGACGCTGGCGGTTGGCTATCGCGGCGCCGGCACCGTGGAGTTCATCGTCGACCAGGACCTGCGGCACTACTTCCTGGAAATGAACACGCGGCTGCAGGTCGAGCACACGGTGACCGAAATGGTCACCGGGCTCGACCTGGTCGAATGGCAGTTGCGCGTCGCCGCTGGCGAACCCTTGCCGCTGCGCCAGGAGGAAATCCACCGCGAAGGGCATGCCATCGAGGCGCGGCTGTATGCCGAAGACCCATATTCCGGCTTCGCCCCGCAAACCGGCCCGGTGCTGCATTTTCGGCCCGAAGCCGCGGCCCGGCCCGGTATCCGCATCGACGCCGGAATCGCCGCAGGCGGCACCGTTACGCCCTTCTACGACCCGATGGTGGCGAAAGTGATCGCTCACGGCCGGGATCGCGACGATGCGATACGACGGCTGATGGGGGCGCTGGAAGTTGCGCCCTTGCTGGGCCCGGCCACCAACGGCCGCTTCCTGCGCGATCTGCTCGACCACGAGAGTTTTCGCGGCGCGGCCATGCACACCACGCTGATCGACGAATGGCTCGACAGTGGCGATGCAATCCTGCATCGCCCGCGGCCGGGAGAGGAGGACTGGCAACTCGCCGCCGCGCTGTTCGCTGGCGATCCGGGCTGGCGCGCGAGTAGCGTCGCCGGCCCGCGAAACGGAATCCCCGACGCGCAAAGCGCCGGCTTCGACCTGACGCTGACGTGCGGCGAAGAAACACGAAAAGTGAAAGTCGGCGCCGGCGCTACGGCGATCGAGCACCAAATCGACGACCACGGTCGCCTGCGCTACACGCAGGATGGCCGCACGCGCCACGCCATCGCGCACCGCGACGGCGACACGCTGCGCCTGTCACGCGAGGCCACCGTTTTCACTTTCAGCGAAGCATCCCCCTTCCCCGTGGTCGCGTCGGCCCGCGATCCGCGCTCGGCCCGGGCGACCGTGGCCGGCACCGTAGCCCGCCTCGAAGTCGCCACCGGCGACAATGTGACGGCGGGGCAAACCCTGGCCGTGATCGAAGCCATGAAAATGGAAATGCGCGTGACGGCGAACGCCGCCGGCACAATCGCCGCCATCCGTGTCGTCATCGGCCAGCAGGTCGAAGCCGGCGCCATACTGATCGAACTTGGCATCGAGGAGACATGATGCAATCGAGCGACAAAGCCATCCTCACCTGCGCCCTGACCGGCGTGCTGACCGATCCGAAGCAGCACCCGGTGCCGGTCACCGCGCAACAGATGGCCGCCTCGGCACGCGAGGCCTACGATTCCGGCGCCTCCATCATGCACGTGCATCTGCGCCAGCAGGCGCCGGGCAAGGGCCACCTGCCTTCGTGGGACCCGGAGGTCGCCGCCGAAGTCATCGACGCGATCCGGGCCACTTGTCCCGGCGTCATCATCAACCTGACCACCGGCGTGATCGGCCCCGACATCGCCGGGCCGGCCGCCTGCATCCGCCGTGTCAAACCCGAGATCGCCGCCTGCAACGCCGGCACGCTGAACTACCTCAAGCTGCGCGAGGACGGCCGCTGGGCTTGGCCGCCGATGGTCTTCGACAATCCAGTGGAAAAGGTCCAGGCCTTCCTCGACGTGATGCGCGAAACCGGTACCCGTGCCGAGTTCGAATGCTTCGACGTCGGCATCGTGCGTTCGGTTGCGATGTACCAAAAGGCCGCGATGTCACCACAACTCGCCGACCACACCGAGTACAACTTCGTCATGGGCGTCGCATCGGGCATGCCGGTTGATGCCGACCTGCTGCAACTGCTGCTGCGCTGGATAGTCCCCGGCTCGCCGTGGCAGGCGACGCTGATCGGCCGTGCGGAAATCTGGCCGCTGCACCAGCGCGTCGCCGAACTCGGCGGCATGTTGCGCAGCGGCCTCGAAGACACGTTCTATCTGCCCGGCGGCAGCCGCGCGAGCGGCAACGGCGCATTGATCGCGGCGCTGGCCGCCTGCGCGCGCAATGCCGGACGCGAAGTTGCCAGTCCGGTTGAAGCCCGCGCTGCGCTGGGTCTGGGCGCCACATAACCAAGACCCGCCGCCACCCACGACCACGAGGATTTACCTCGTCAGAATTGACTTTGAAGGACGAGTTTCGGCGCGCCGCTTTGGATTCCGGTTGAGCGGTTCATCGCCAGCCATGACTCTCGAACACACTCGTGTCGGCGCCGTCCTTCGCCCGCGGGTCGCCTCGGACGGTCAGCAAGCCGGCAAGCCGGAAATGCAGGCGCGATACTTCTTGCCGGAACCGATGATGTGTCCGACCCACCACAGGGCCAGGAATCTCTGGAGTTCTAGTTTGTCGAAATTCTCCGTCGTGATGATGTCGGACGCCAGATAGTCGAACTCGTCGCGCTCGTTTTGGTGTTCTTCGAGCATGGGATAGGCGCAGCGGACGAGCACGCCCTCCTCGCTCGAAAAGTGCTCGCGCGCCAGGACCATCAGTTGATTGAAAATTTCGCGGAACTCCAGGTCGTCCTCCGGACCGGTGTCGATGACGCAATCGGCCAGGGCATTGCATTGCGCCAGGATATTCCGGTGTTGATTGTCGAGGATTTCATTCCCCATGCTGTAGCTCGGATTCCATTGCACTCGATTCGGCACTGCCCGTCTCCTGTCTGAAAGTTCGCCTCAGAACCCAAGCGATTCGACGACGGCAACGAGGTCGGCAAAGCTGGCCGGTTCGAGTTTCGCCGCCAGTGCGACCTTGTCCAGTCCTTCGCATTCGAACGCGGTCACACTTACTTCAAAGGACAGTTCGCTGATCTCCAGCGGCGACATGAAGCCGATATGGCAGATATGGGCAAGGCACAGGCGCTCGGGTTCGGTGAGTTCCAGCCCGTGGTGCTCCAGTATTTCCATGTATCGCTCGGCGGTGCGGTTGAGCTTGCCGCTGATCTCCATGGTGTTCTTTTGCCCGTCGGTGAGGATCGCGAGCGGCGGTCCGAAGAAGACGGGCGTCTTGCCGACATTCCGCGTCTTTTCTTCGCGCGTCAGCGCTGGGGCGACCCACGTGGGGTCGCCCCGAACCGGATTCTGTTTTTCAGATGAATCCGGCATCAGTGGGCAATGCCGTGCACGCGCTCGTGCTTGGCATCCTTCATGCCCTTGGGCAGTTGCGGTGGCGCTTCCGGCGCGAGCTGGACGAACCCCTTGTTTCTGGCGCCGTCCTGGACGTTGTGCGGATTGTGGCATTCGGTGCAGGTGAACCAGCGCTTCTTGCCCGTGCTGGCGAATTCACCGATGCGCTTGCCGTGAATGCCGTCACGCCAGTCGCGCATCTTGTCGCCGTGACACTTGCCGCAGAGCAGTTGCGGCTGGTCGATGCTGACCGGATCGCCATAGTTGTCCACCAGCATGTTGCGCTTGGCCGTGTGGTGGCAATCGAGACACCAGATGCGGCCTCGACCGTGTTGCAGATCCTTGGCGTCGGGCAGCAGGCCCTCCATGGTCGGGATCGGCACCGGCTTCTTGCTCTTAGGCAATGTCGGCGGACTGAACTTGGGACCGACACCGTTATGACAGGCCGTGCCGCACAGCGGCAGGACGGCCAGATTCCCGGAGCGTGGCTTGACGACCGCATGCCCTTCCGGGATCTTGTCGAGCCCCGGCATCTTGCCCATCGGTACCGTGCCGTCGTAGGGATCGCCGTACCACAGCGCCGCGCCGGTCTTCGGCGAGCACTTGACATTGGGCCAGCCGGGCTTGAGGTCGCGCTTGGTAACTTCCGACGCGCCCTTGCGGCTTTCGAAACAGACCGTTTCCTGTGGTGCCTGCGCCGTGGGTGCCTGCGCCGCTGCCTTTTGTTCCTGTGCCACGGCGGAAGTCATCATCCCGCAGCAGAAGGCGAGGATCATTGTGTGGACTGCGAGTTTTTTCATGATCGTCATCTCACTTCGCCGCGGCGGCCTGGCCGCGGTACTTGATATCGCCCTGCAGGATGCCGATGGCGCCCTTGAGCAGGATGGTCAGGATGAAGAAGCCGAAGGCCCAGATGCCGAGGGTCATCAGGACCTCGACGAAGGTCGGGTAGTACTCGGTCACCTCGCCGATGGGGGACGGAATGAAACCGGGCACGATCAGACCCATGCCCTTTTCGATCCAGATACCGGTGAAGGTCATGACGCAGAGGATCGGCAGCAGCTTGTAGTTGGTGCGGACGGACGGGATCAGGAACAGCACGAACGAGGTGAGCATCAGGAACACGGAACTCCAGAACCACGGCACCAGGCCGGTCAGCCCGTGCAGGCCGAACATCAGGTAGTAGAGGCCGTTGGCGTGCTCGGTGCGGGCATACAGTTCGACCACGATTTCCGACATGGTCAGGAAGATCGCCAGCCCGAGGCACCAGGTGACGATGGTCGACAGCAGGTTGATCGCGCTGTCCTCGATCCAGAACTTGGTGTTCTTGCGGACGATCAGGAAAGCCAGGATGATCAGGCAGGGGCCGGCGGCGAACGCCGTGACGATGAAGCGGATCGGCATCATGCTGTGGAACCACATCGGACGCGCCGGCATGGTCGAGATCAGGAAGGCCGTGACGGTGTGGATCGACAGCGCCCAGACGATGGAAACATAGACCAGAGGCATGAACCACTTGTTGTTGACCTTGCCACCCGTGTATTTCACCCACAGATAGTAGAACCCGCAGATGAAGTTCAGGAACAGGTAGCCGTTGAGCACCATCACGTCCCAGCCCAGCATCGAGGAGAAGCTGTAGATGCCCCACGGCGGGATCATGTGCCAGAGCCGGTCGGGCCGGCCCATGTGGGCGAAGACGAACATCATCACCATGATCACGGCGGTGATCGCCAGCATCTCGCCCAGCACCGTGACCTTGTGCATGCCCTCGTGGTGATAGACGTAGGCCGGGAAGACGATGGTCACCGCCCCGGCCGCCACGCCGACCAGGAACACCAGGTTGGCGAAGTAGAGGCCGTCGTGGATCTGGCTGGTCATGCCGGTGACGATCAGGCCATCGGTGTTTTGCAGGTAGAACACGTACATCATGCCGAGGATGAGCACGGCGAGAGAGCCCATCCAGGCATAGAACTTCGTGCCGCCCGTGAGGACGTAACGCGTGTAGTCGGTAGCGAAACTGGTCAGTTGTTGCACGGCTCGCTCCTCAATCGTAGAAGTAGAAGAATTTCGGGAAGGTGTTGAGCTCGGCCTTGAGGCGGAACACGTTCTTCCGCGCCAGGATCAGGCTCACTTCGCTTTCCGGGTCGAGCAGGTTGCCGAACTTGCGGGCACCGACCGGACAGACCTCGACGCAGGCCGGGTAGCGGCCCTGCCGGGAGCGCTGCAAGCACCAGTGGCACTTCTCCACCACGCCGCGCATGCGCGGACGGTTGCCCAGGTAATGCGTCACCGGATTCATTTCTTCCTTGGGCAGCACCGGGGTGGTCAGGTTGATGCGGCGCGCCCAGTAGGGGCAGGCGCCCATGCACATGCGGCAGCCAATGCACCAGTTGTAGTCGATCACCACCGGGCCGTCGGCCTCGCGGTAAGTCGTTCTGACCGGACACACCTTGACGCAGGGCGGCTTCTCGCACTGCATGCAGGCGATCGGCATGTAGGTGGCGTCCTTTTCCGGGACTGCCTGGGGTTCGTAGTGGTATTGCCCTTCGAGCACCTGGCCGGCCGGGGTGTAGGCATTGCCGCCGACCTGGATGCCAAGGCCCTCGGGATAGCCCTGGTTCATCTTGTCCTTGGAGAACTCTCCGCGCTCCATCCTGAGCACCTGGATCCACTCGATCTTTTCCCCGGCCCGCTCGCCGCGCGACTGGTTGTTTTCCTCGACGCAGGCATGGACGCAGCGGCGGCAACCGATGCACTTTCTGATATTCAGGGCGTAGCCCATGAGCATACCCGGCTGGGGCCCGGTGGTATCGACCGTGACCTTCTTGCCGTACTCGGAGGAGTAGCGCCTTTCGAGCCGGGCGCGCGCCTCGGCCTTTTCCGCGTCCGTCATCAGGCGGTAGTTCTTCTGGAAGTGCTCGGCCCATTCGACGGCGGCGGCGGCATCGTCGGACTGGACCATCAGCGCCGCGGTGCCCATCAGCGACGACATGCTGAGGGCGCCGCCCGCCTTCAGAAAGCCGCGGCGCGAAGTTTTCAGGCCCGGCGCGGAAGGATCCGCCGCCGCCGGTTGCGCCTGACATTGGGACGGCTTCTCCTGCACGGAATCGGCCGAGGGGCTCTCGTTAGGGGTCACAATTGGCTCCAGTAAGGGATGGAAATCATGCTGACCAAGTCACGGCAAGGAGCATCCTGATCAAGTTGCCGCGACGCGGAAGGCGCGACGCCATCAGAAATGCGAACTTCGAACATGCCATGGCTTCGGAATAAAAACCAAAAGCGCATTAAAGCACCTGCTGGCTGGTTTCCGATTTGATCGTAGTCAACGCCGGTGCAGACATTTAATCTGGCTGTTTGCCTCGCCCGCTATCGGCGGCACAAATACCGGTGCGGGAACCCGCGATCGCCCCGGACGCGAAGTCGCCAACCCGCTGGTGCCATGGGACGCCGGCGCCGCATGTGGATTGCACTTTCGGGGATTCCGCCTTCCCCGCCCTATGGGGACATAAATCATCGCTATACCGCCATCCAGCCACCTTGCCGTCGCCGCGCGCGAGCCATGCTATGGTTCCCGCGATGAATCCGATCCGCTCCGTCACCATCGACCTCGATGGCACCCTGCTCGACACCGTTCCCGACCTCGCCGCCGCCGCCAACGGCATGATGCGCGAGCTGGGACGGCCCGAATTTCCGCTTGCTGTCGTCGCCTCCTTTGTCGGCCGCGGCATTCCCAAGCTGGTTGAACGCTGCCTGCCCGACATCGATGCCACGGCAGTGGCTGCGGCCCAGGACATCTTCCGCCGCCATTACGCGATCGAGAACGGCCGCCGCTCGACTCTGTTTCCCGGCGTGCTGGAAGGCCTGCAGGCATTTCGCGCCGCGGGCATGCAGATGGCCGTGATCACCAACAAGGCCGCCGCCTTCACCGAACCGCTGTTGCTCGCGACAGAACTTGCACCCTGGTTCGGCTTCGCGGTCTCGGGCGACAGCCTGCCCGAGAAGAAACCCCACCCGATGCCCCTGTTGCATGCCTGCGAGCGCATGGGCACCCGCCCCGCCGAGAACCTGCACATCGGCGACTCGCGCCACGACGCCGCCGCCGCGCGCGCCGCCGGCTGCCCGGTGTTCATCGTGCCCTACGGCTACAACGAGGGCGATGACGTGCAAGGAATCGACTGCGATGCTATAGTCGCGTCGCTGGCCGAGGCCGCACGCCGTATCGCCAGCGCCGACTTTCCCGATTCCCGGAAAACTGCCTGACCATGCTCCACCGCAACCTGCAAATGACACGGAAACACGCCCTCGGGGCGGAGGCCTGGCCCTGGCGGGCCTGAACGCCCGCGCCATCGCGCGCCGATTTCCATCGCGCCGGGATATGAACAGCCCGCGCACCTGTCCTTGCAGCACCCGTATCCGTGGAGTTTCCCCATGACCGAATCAGATTTCAACCGGCTCGCCGCCGAGGGCTATAACCGCATTCCGGTGACGCTCGAAACCTTCGCCGACCTCGACACGCCGCTGTCGATCTACCTCAAGCTGGCCAACGACCCCTACTCCTACCTGCTCGAATCGGTGCAGGGCGGCGAGCGCTTCGGCCGCTATTCCTTCATCGGCCTGGCCGCCGGCACGCGCATCGCCGTGGTCGAGGGCGCAATCATGGTGTTGTCCGGCAACCGCGTCGCCGAGCGTCGTGACCACAGCAACCCGATGAGCTTCATTTCCGAGTTCATGTCGCGCTTCAAGGTGCCAGACCTGCCCGGCCTGCCGCGCTTCTGCGGCGGCCTGGTGGGCGCCTTCGGCTACGACACGGTGCGCTACATCGAAACCAAACTCGCACAGCGGAAGGTACCCGATCCGCTCGGCGTGCCCGACATCCTGCTGCTGCTGTCCGAAGAGATTGCGATCGTCGACAACCTCTCGGGCAAGCTGACGCTCGTCGTCTATGCCGAGCCCGGTTTCCCCGGCGCCTGGAAACAGACCCAGGCCAGGCTCAAGGAACTGCTGGCGAAGCTGCGCGCTCCGGTGGAGATTCCGCCCGAAGTGCGGGCCGCCTCCGCCCCCGCCGTATCGGAATTCGGCGAGGAGGCCTTCAAGTCCGCAGTGCGCCGCGC
This sequence comes from Rhodocyclales bacterium, assembly GCA_021413665.1. Classification (GTDB taxonomy): domain Bacteria; phylum Pseudomonadota; class Gammaproteobacteria; order Burkholderiales; family Rhodocyclaceae; genus Sulfuritalea. Next base: position 10,230 of record JAIOPW010000175.1, read on the forward strand.
CAAGCAGTACATCGTCGATGGCGACATCATGCAGGTGGTGCTTTCGCAGCGCATGAGCAAGCCCTTCGCGGCGAGCCCGCTGGCGCTTTACCGTGCGCTGCGCACGCTGAACCCCTCGCCCTACATGTTCTATTTCAACTTCGAGGATTTCCATGTCGTCGGCGCCTCGCCGGAAATCCTGGTGCGGCTCGAACATCAGGACGGCGAACGCCGCGTCACCGTGCGGCCGATCGCCGGCACGCGCAAGCGCGGCGCCACCCTCGCCGAAGACGAGGCGCTGGCCGCCGACCTGCTGGCCGACCCGAAGGAACGCGCCGAACACCTGATGCTGCTCGACCTCGGCCGCAACGACATCGGCCGCGTCGCCAAGACCGGCACGGTCAGGGTCAGCGACCGGTTCATCATCGAGCGCTACTCGCACGTGATGCACATCGTCTCCAGCGTCGATGCATCCCTGCGCGACGACGAGGGGGCGCTCGGCGTGCTCAAGGCCACATTCCCGGCCGGCACCGTGTCCGGCGCGCCGAAGGTGCGCGCCATGGAAATCATCGACGAACTGGAGCCTTCAAAACGCGGCATCTATGCCGGCAGCGTGGGGTATCTGGGCTTCAACGGCGACATGGATCTGTGCATCGCGATCCGCACCGCGGTGATCAAGGACGGCCGGATCCACGTCCAGGCCGGCGCCGGCATCGTCGCCGATTCCGACCCCGATTCGGAATGGCAGGAAACGCTGAACAAGGCGCGAGCGCAGTTGCGCGCCGCCGAGATGGCCGAAGCCGGCCTCGACACGCGTTTCGAATAGGGAGGCCGTCATGCTATTGATGATCGACAACTACGACAGCTTCACCTACAACCTGGTGCAGTACTTCGGCGAACTCGGCGAGGACGTGCGCGTGTATCGCAACGATGCCATCACGCTCAAGGAGATCACCGCGATGCGGCCCGACCGCATCGTGATTTCCCCCGGTCCCTGTTCCCCTGCAGAGGCCGGCATCTCGGTGGCGACCATCAAGGAGTTCGCCGGCAAGCTGCCGCTACTCGGCGTCTGCCTCGGCCACCAGAGCATAGGCGCGGCCTTCGGCAGCGAGATCGTGCATGCCAAGCAACTGATGCACGGCAAGACCTCGCCGGTGATGCACGAGGGCAAGGGGGTCTTCGGCGGGCTGCCAAATCCGCTGACCGTGACCCGCTACCACTCGCTGGCGATCCGCCGCGAGACGCTGCCGGCCTGCCTCGAAGTCACCGCATGGACCGAGGACGGCGAAATCATGGGCGTGCGCCACCGCGAGTTCAAGGTGGAAGGCGTGCAGTTCCACCCCGAATCGATCCTGACCGAGTGCGGCCACGAGCTGCTAAAGAACTTTCTGAAGGGAGCCTGAACCATGATCACGCCACAAGAAGCGCTCCAGCGCACCATCGAACACCGCGAAATCTTCCACGA
>JAIOPW010000176.1 GCA_021413665.1 Rhodocyclales bacterium
GACAAGTTGCAGCCCCTGCGCGATACGGTTGCCTTGCACGAACGCAATGTCGAGTCGCTGAAGAAAGAACTCGGCAACCTCCGGTAAGCGGCGGTACGCCTTGGGCCCTGCGCGGCTGGTGCGCTTCTTGCACAAATCATCCGTGATGAACGCCACCGAACCCTTCAACGCTTTCAGCGGACTGGACCTGCTCTCCACCGCCATCGTTCTGGTCGACGCCAGACTGGTCGTCCGCCATGTCAATCCGGCGGCGGAAAACCTGTTCGCCGTCAGTTCGCGCCAACTGCTGGGCCATCCGCTGCAACGGCTGGTGGGCGACCCCGCGGAACTCAATGCCGCGCTCGACAACGCATTGAAGAACAACTGGAGCTATACCGGGCACAACATCCTGATCAAGCATGCGCCGGACGCGGAATTGCATGTCGACTGCACGGTCACGCCGATAGACGCCGGCAGCGCGCGCCTGCTGCTGGAAGTGCGCCCCATCGACCAGCAGTTGAAGGCCGCGCGCGAAGAACAACTCGCCCAGCAGCAGCAGGCCAACCGCGAGCTGGTGCGCAACCTGGCGCACGAGATCAAGAACCCGCTCGGCGGCATTCGCGGCTCGGCCCAGTTGCTTGAACGCGAACTGGAAAGCGAACCGCTCAAGGAATACACCCAGGTCATCATCGAAGAGGCCGACCGCCTGCAGGACCTGATGCAGCGCCTGTTATCCTCGCATCGCGTGATGCAGCCGGCACTGGTGAACATCCACGAGATTCTCGAACGCGTGCGACGCCTGATCCACGCCGAATACCACGACGTCGCTGTCCGCCGCGATTACGACACCTCCCTGCCCGACATCACCGGCGACCGCGAACAACTGCTGCAGGCCATCCTCAACATTTCGCGCAACGCGGCTCAGGCGATGAAGGGCAAGGGCGAGATAATTTTTCGCACTCGCGCGGCGCGACAGGTCACGCTGGCGAAGAAACACTACCAACTGGCACTCGAATTGCAAGTGATTGACAACGGTCCCGGCATTCCGGAAGAAATCCGCGACAGGATCTTTTATCCCCTGGTGTCGGGCCGTGAAAACGGCAGCGGGCTGGGCCTCACCATCGCCCAAAGCTTCGTCCAGCAACACGGCGGAACCATTGAAGTGACATCGCGCCCAGGCCGCACCTGCTTTTCGCTGATGCTGCCACTGGCCAGAAAACGAAGTTTCAGTGAAGACTAATGTCTGCAAAGCAGGCGTTATGTCGAAGCTAAAGAAAAAGGAAGACTGATGAACCCCGTCTGGATCATCGACGACGACCGCTCCATCCGCTGGGTGCTGGAAAAGGCCCTCGGTCGGGAGAACATTCCGGCCAAGTGTTTCGGCTCGGCCGACGAAGCCCTGGCCGCCCTCGCCAGCGGGGAGAAACCGCAGGTGCTGATCTCCGACATCCGCATGCCGGGCAGCAGCGGTCTCGACCTGCTGCGCCACGTGAAGGCCAGCCATCCCGACCTGCCGGTCATCATCATGACCGCCTACTCCGACCTCGATTCCGCCGTCTCGGCATTCCAGGGCGGCGCCTTCGAATATCTGCCCAAGCCTTTCGATGTCGACCAGGCGGTGGATCTGGTACGGCGGGCGATCGCCCAGGCAGCGCACCATAATGGTGCGCCCGAGCAAACCAGTGCGGTACCCGAGATCCTGGGACAGGGCGCGGCCTTGCAGGAAGTCTTTCGCGCCATCGGCCGGCTGTCCCAATCCCACGCCACCGTGCTGATCAACGGCGAATCCGGCACCGGCAAGGAACTGGTGGCGCGTGCGCTGCACCGCCACAGCCCGCGCAAGGACGCGCCCTTCATCGCCATCAACACCGCCGCGATTCCGCGCGACCTGCTCGAATCCGAACTCTTCGGCCATGAAAAGGGCGCCTTCACCGGCGCCAGCGCACAACGTCGCGGACGCTTCGAGCAGGCCGACAACGGCACGCTCTTCCTCGACGAAATCGGCGACATGCCGGCCGAACTGCAGACCCGCCTGCTGCGGGTGCTGTCCGAAGGCAACTTCTATCGCGTCGGCGGCCACCAGCCGGTCAAGGCCAACGTGCGCGTGATCGCCGCCACCCACCAGGATCTGGAAGGCCGGGTCAAGGAAGGCCTGTTCCGCGAAGACCTGTTCCACCGCCTCAACGTCATCCGCCTGCGCCTGCCGCCGCTGCGCGAGCGGCGCGACGATATTCCGCTGCTGTCCAAACACTTCCTGCAAAAGAGCGCCCATGAGCTCGGCGGCGAACCCAAGCGCCTCACCGAGGCGGCGCTCAAATACCTGCAGGGACTGGACTTCCCCGGCAACGTAAGGCAACTGGAAAACCTCTGCCACTGGCTGACCGTGATGGCGCCGGGACAAAGCGTTGACATCGCCGACCTGCCCGCCGAACTGCGCGAGGGTCCCGACAGCGCGCGCCGCGACCTGCCCGCCAACTGGAACGCGGCACTCGCCACCGAAGCAGACCGGCTGTTGAGCTCGGCGCCCGGCGAGGTCTTCGAGCAGCTCACGCGGCAGTTCGAAGCCACGCTGATTCGACGCGCCCTCAACGCCACCGGGGGTCGTCGCATCGAAGCCGCGCATTTGCTCGGCATCGGCCGCAACACCATCACGCGCAAGATCCAGGAACTGGGTCTGGACGACATCAAGGGCGATTCCGAGGCGGCCTGAAAACGAAGTTTCAGTGAAGGCTAACGTCGGCTTCATCGACGTTAAGCGTAGCGGCCGCAACTGAGAGCCTATTTCAGTAGGGATCGTGCCCCGCGTTGAGACCAGGATCGGATGGATGCAAGGCGCGGCGCGCAGCCAATGGTTGTTCCATTGGCAAGCGCTGCAACGCCGCAGACGCTGATCCTGGTCTCAACCCGAAGGGCCGGTTGGCGTTGGGCGCGCTGCCACGTTGTCGGTCGCTTGCAGGGATATACCCTGCCGCACTCCCTCCGCCTCGCATCGCATCCCAACGCCAACCGGCGCGGGGTACGATCCCTACTGAAATAGGCTCTAAGGTCCGGCTTCAAGTATAGTCAGCCCGACTATCCGCCGAGCGCCGCCACTGGCGCGCGCCCTACAGGACACCTTCATGCCTGCCAGCACTGCCGCAATTTCCGACAAACTCGGAATCGCCGCCCGCCGCTTCGACATCGATGTCCTGGCGAGTTGCGATTCGACCAACGCGGTGTTGCTGAGCCGCGCCGAAGCGGGCGCGCCATCGGGCACCGTGATCATCGCCGAAGAGCAAACCGCCGGCCGCGGCCGTCGCGGCCGCCAGTGGTTCGCCAGCCCCGGCGACAGCCTGACTTTTTCCCTGCTCTGGCGTTTCGCGCCGGATACCGCGCCGGCCGGCCTGTCGCTCGCGGTCGGCGTCGGCGTGGCCAACGCGTTACTGAAAGTCGGCGCTGGTAACACGGCGCTGAAATGGCCCAACGACATCCTGAAGGACGGTCGCAAGCTCGGCGGCATCCTGGTCGAACTGGTGCCCGGCGCCCCGCACGCCGCCGTGATCGGAATCGGCATCAACCTGCGCCTTCCCGCCGGCATGCCGGAGGACGTGCGCGCCACATCGACCGCGATTTGCGCCGCCAACGACGTGATGGACCAGAACGACGTGTACGCCGCCGTGCTGCTCGAACTGCTGGCCACGCTGGAAAGCTTCGCCACCGGCGGCTTCGCCGCGATTCGTCCGGAGTGGATGGCGCATCACGCCTTCCAGGACGCAGCCATCAGCCTCCTGTCCGATTTCAGTGCGCCCCGCACCGGCATCTGCCGCGGCGTTGGCAGCGACGGCGCGCTGCTGTTGGAAGTCGATGGCCGCGTCGAGCGCATCCTCTCCGGCGAAATTTCGCTGCGCCCCGCCTGAATGCCGGACATGATCCTCTGCCTCGACGCCGGCAATTCGCGCCTCAAATGCGGCCTCTTCGACGGCGAGGCCTGGCGCATGCAGGGCGCGCTCAACTATGACGCCTTCGACGATCTCGTGGCTGAATTGCCCGAACCGCCGACACGCGTCGTGGCCTGCAACGTGGCCGGCGAAGCCATCCGCCGGCGTATCGAGGCGCTGGCCGCCGGCCTCGGGCGCCCGCTCGACTGGCTCACGAGTTCCGCCGCCGCCTGCGGCGTCAGCAACGGCTATGACA
>JAIOPW010000274.1 GCA_021413665.1 Rhodocyclales bacterium
CTGATCAACGATCCGGCCGCCTTTGCAAAGTTCCAGAAAGCCCAGGGCGACCTCGGCGGCGCGCTGTCGCGGCTGCTGGTGGTGGCCGAGAACTACCCGAACCTCAAGGCCGACGCCAATTTCCGCGACCTGCAGGCGCAGGTGGAGGGCACCGAGAACCGCATCACCGTGGCGCGCAACCGCTACATCAAGTCGGTGCGGGAATACAACATTTCCGTGCGCACCTTCCCCAACAACCTGACCGCGATGGTCATGGGCTGGCAGGCCAAGGCCAATTTCACGGTCGAGGATGAAAAGGCGATTTCGACGCCGCCCGCGATCAAGTTCAACGCCCCGGCTCCCGCGGCTCCGGCTCCCGCCGCCCCTGCCGCTCCCGGTGCTCCTGGTTATTCCTGAGTGCGTTGCTTCCGCGCCGCCGGTCTGCTGACACTGCTCTGGCTGGCGCTGCTGCCGGCCAGCGGCCGGGCGGAGGAACTGGTGCCGCTGCCGACCCTGAAGGCACGGGTCACAGACCTGACGGCGAGCCTCGACGCCACCCAGCGCGGCCGGCTCGAGGCGCAACTGGCGGCGTTCGATCGCGCCGGCCGCGCGCAGATCGCCGTGCTGATGCTGCCGACGACCCGGCCCGAAACCATCGAGCAATTCGGCATCCGCCTCGCCGAAGCGTGGAAGGTCGGCCACAAGGACGCCGACAACGGCATCATCGTCATCGTCGCCAAGGACGATCGCAAGATGCGCATCGAGGTCGGCTACGGCCTGGAAGGGTCGATTCCCGATGCCATCGCCAAGCGGATCATCGTCGAACGCATGGCGCCGAAGTTCAAGCAGGGTGATTTCTTCGGCGGATTGTTCGCCACCACGGAGGCGCTCGACCAGGCGATTTCCGGGCCGGCGTCAGGCGCGGCATCGGCGGGCGACGCAGTGCCGACCGCCCCGGTCGAAATGGCGGGCTACAACAGCGGCAATCATCCCGACTGGATTTCCTGGCTGTTCGGCACCGTGGTCGCGGCCGGCCTGCTGCGTCATTTGTTCGGTTTGTTTGGCTCGCTGGCGGCGGCCGCCGTCGGCGGCTGGCTCGGCTTCATGGTTTTCGGTTCGACCGCCTTCGCCATCGGCGCCGCGGTGCTGATCTTCCTGCTTTCCTTCGCCAGCATGTTTTCCGGCGGCGGCCGCGGCTTCGGCGGCGGATCTTCCGGCGGTGGCGGCGGTTTCTCGGGCGGCGGCGGCAGCTTCGGTGGCGGCGGCGCTTCGGGAGATTGGTGACATGAAGCTCGCACGAATGTTCAAGCATCTGCTGTTGCCCGACTGGTGGGTGCGCCGCGCGTTCGCGCGCGACGACCTCACGGCCATCGGCGACGCCATCGCGGCCTGCGAAAAATCGCATTGCGGCGAGCTGCGCTTTGTCGCCGAGGGCCCGCTGCCGCTGTCCGTGCTGTGGCACGAGACATCGCCAAGGACGCGCGCCGTGGAGTTGTTCTCCAGCCTGCGCGTCTGGGACACGGCGGAAAACTCCGGCATCCTGATCTATGTGCAACTGGTCGACCGCAAGGTCGAGATACTTGCCGATCGCGGCATCGCCGCGCGCGTGCCGCAGGCCGAGTGGGACGCGATCTGCCGTGCGATGGAGGCCAGCTTCCGCGGCGGTGAATGGCGGCGCGGCGCCCTGCGGGCGGTGGCCCGCGCCGGCGCGTTGCTGGCAAGCCATTTCCCGGCGCGCAACCACAACCCCAACGAACTTCCCGACCAGCCGCTGGTGCTTTAGGCCTTGCCAGGCGGTCGCGCGCCGTCGGCTAGACTTGGCACGTGACCACTTCCCGTTCCCTGCCGCGCGAACTGCTGCACCTCGCCTGGCCCGTGCTGATCGGCCAGGCGGCGGTGATGGCCAATGGCGTGATCGACACCCTGATGGCCGGTCGGCTGTCGTCGGTCGATCTGGCGGCGGTGGGCATCGGCGCCAGCATCTACATCTCCGTCATCATGGCGCTGATGGGCGTATTGCTCGCGCTCACTCCGGTGGTGGCCCACCATTACGGCGCGCAGCGTTATGCCGAGATCGGCGCCGACGTGCGGCAGTGCGCCTGGCTGGCGCTGGCCCTGTCGCTGCTGGCTTTCGCCGCGCTGAAGCATCCCGATCCGCTGCTGGCCTTTTCGCGCCTGACGCCGGAGGTGGAGATCAAGGTGCGCGCCTACCTTGACGGCACCGCCTGGGCGGTGCCGGGCGTGATGTTCTTCCGCGTCTTCTACGGCTTCACCACCGGCATCGGCCGGCCGCGACCGGTGATGGCGTTCAATCTCGTCGGGTTGGCGTTGAAAGCGCCGCTCAACTGGGTATTCATGTACGGCCATTTCGGCTTCCCCGCCATGGGCGGCGCCGGCTGCGGCTGGTCGTCGGCCATCATCATGTGGACGGTCGCGACGCTGGCCTGGCTGTGGTGCCGGCGCGATGCCGACTACGCGCCGTATGGCGTCTTCGCCCGCTTCGATCCGCCACGCCTCTCGGCACTGCGCGAATTCCTCGCGCTCGGCCTGCCGATGGGCGCCACCTTCCTCGTCGATGTCACCGCCTTCACCTTCATGGCGCTGTTCATCGCCCGGCTCGGGCCGGAGGTTTCCGCCGCACACCAGATCGCCGCCAACGTCGCGGTTTTTGTCTTCATGGTGCCGCTGGCGCTGGGCGCGGCGACCGGCGTGTTGGTGGGCCAGGCGCTCGGCGCGGGTGAAAGTCGGCGCGCGCGACACGCCGGTTTGCTCGGGCTTGGCGTCGGCGGCGGCGCGGCGGCGATCACCGGCGCCGCGATCGGCTTCGGCGCCGGCCCGCTGGCGCGCGCCTACACAGCCGATCCGCAGGTTGTCGCGGCCGCGGCGGCGCTGCTCTCCATCGTTGCCGTCTATCACATGGCGGACGCCGTACAGGCGGTGATGGCGCAGGTGCTGCGCGGCTACAAGCGCGCCACGGTGCCAATGGTGATCTATGCGCTATCGCTGTGGGGCGTGGGCCTCGGCGGCGGCTACCTGCTCGGACTGACCGACGCCTTCGGCCCGGCGCGCGGCGCCGCCGGGTTCTGGCTCGCCGCGGTGGCGAGTCTGGTGGTTGCCGGTGCGGGCGTGCTGGCATACTTCCTGCGCATCTCCGCTCAAACCATTCCGGCACCCGCAATTACCAGCGCATAGCGGGCCGCTTTGCCGGCCGCCATCCAGAGTGTGCAGGCCAGTAGTGGCAGCCGCAGCCAGCCGGCGGCGGCGCACAGGGCGTCGCCGATGATGGGTGCCCAGGCCAGCAACAACAACGGAGCGCCATGCCGGCGCAGGGCGTCGAGCCGATTCATCGCCGTGTCGGACTCTGTCTGCCGGGAATTCCGCTTCGCGGGCCGGCAAGCGCCGACTCTTTCGGGAAGCAGGCGCGCCATGCCATAGGTTGTCATGCCGCCGAGGGTGTTGCCCAGTGTGGCGAGCAGAAAAGCCGGCAGCCGACGCTTCCGACCCGCCCGCCATGGATTACCTGGAAAAAATTCTCAACGCCCGCGTCTATGACGTAGCCATCGAAACGCCGCTGGAGCTGGCCCCGATCCTTTCGGCGCGCACCGGCAACCGCATCCTGTTCAAGCGCGAGGACATGCAGCCGGTGTTCAGCTTCAAGCTGCGCGGCGCCTACAACAAGAT
>JAIOPW010000275.1 GCA_021413665.1 Rhodocyclales bacterium
GTGGTCGACGACGAGGTCGGAATACGCGAACTGCTGTTCGAGATCCTGCGCGACGAGGGTCACGACGTCCAGCTCGCCGAAAATGCGGCGACGGCGCGGGCGGCGCGCGAGGCCGGGCGTCCCGACCTGGTCCTGCTCGACATCTGGATGCCGGATACCGATGGCATCACGTTGCTCAAGGAATGGGCCGGCAACGGCCAACTCAACATGCCGGTGGTGATGATGTCGGGCCATGCCACGATCGACACCGCGGTGGAAGCCACGCGGATCGGAGCGCTGGACTTCCTGGAAAAGCCGATCGGCATGCAGAAACTGCTGGCGGCGGTGAAAAAAGCGCTGGAGCGAGGCGCGCGCAACGTCGGCAGCGGCCTCTCACTCGGTGCGTTTGCGCGGCCCGGCCCGCTGCGCGACCTCAAGCGCCGCCTCGACCAGGTGCTGGCCAAGAGCCCGCTGCTGCTGCTGCGCTCGGCGCCGGGCGGCATCGTCGAACTGGTGGCGCGCTCGGCGCAGGTAGCCGGCAAGCCCTGGATCGACCTGGCCGCCGATTCCAACCCGCTCAGCGTCGAGGTGCTGCAACGCGCCACGGGTGGCGTGCTGTGGTGCGAGGAACTGGCACGCCTGACACGGTTGCAACAAAAGAACCTGCTGTTCGCCGCCGAGCGGCTGGATCGCTACAGCCTGCGCCTGGTGGCGGCCACCACGCACAGCAGCCCCGAACTGGTCGGTCTGGGCTGGGAAGAAGCCGGGCTCACGCGCCTGTTCGAGACCGGGCTGGGCGTTCCCGGCCTGGCTGAACTGAAGGACGAGATCCCCGACATCGCGGCGCACCTGCTGACGCAGTTGATGGAAAGCGACGAAGTCCCGCTGCGGCGCTTTTCCAGCGCGGCACTCAACGCGCTGCGCCAGCATGCCTGGAGCGGCGGCTACGCCGAGCTCAAGGGTGCGGTTAAATCGCTGGCGCTGGCCAGCCTGGGCGAAGAAATCGGCGAGGAGGAGGCACTGCAACTGCTGGCACCCGCCGGCGAGCCGAGCCTGGTGCCGGCCGGTCTGGCGCCGGAGGTCATCGATCTGCCGTTGCGCGAGGCACGCGAAGCCTTCGAGCGCATGTACTTTGAATACCACCTGGCCAAGGACGGCGGCAACATGACGCGCCTGGCCGAACGAACCGGGCTGGAACGCACCCATCTGTACCGCAAACTGAAAGACCTTGGACTGCGCTAGAACATCATGAGAATCGTCATCCTCGGTGCCGGGCAGGTCGGCACCTCCGTGGCCGAGGCGCTCGCCTCGGAAATCAACGACGTCACGATCGTCGACCAGAACGGTCCGGCGCTGGCCAAGCTGGCCGACCGCCTCGACGTGCGCACCGTCACCGGCAACGCGGCGCTGCCCTCCGTGCTCAGGAGCGCCGGCATCGAGGACGCCGAAATGCTGGTGGCCGTGACCCAGTCCGACCAGACCAACCTCGTCGCCTGCAAGATCGCGCGGCACATGTTCAACGTCCCGACGCGCGTGGCGCGCCTGCGCGGCGCCGATTTCCTCGGCGACGAGATGCTGCTCGGCGACGACATGTTCGCCGTCAGCCACGCCATGTGCCCGGAGCAGGACATCACCGATTACATTTCGCGCCTGGTGGCGTTTCCCGAAGCCTTGCAGGTACTCGAATTCGCCAACGGCCGGGCTACCCTGGTCTGCGTACGCGCCTACGAAGGCGGCCTGCTGGTCGGCAAGGAGATTCAGTCCATGCGCGAGCACTTGCCCGCCGATATCGACGCCCGCATCGTCGCCATCTTCCGCGAGCACCAGCCTGTCGATCCCACCGGCAAGACCACGATCGAAGCCGGCGACGAAGTCTTCCTGCTCGCCGCCAGCGAGCACATCCGGCCTGTGCTGCGCGAACTGCGGCGCATGCAGGAACCGGTCAGGCGCATCATGATCGCCGGTGGCGGCAACATCGGCGCGCGCGTCGCGGCGGCGCTGGAGAAGGACCACGAGGTCAAGGTGATCGAATGTGATCCCCGGCGCGCCGAGGCTATCGCCACGCGCTTCGCGGACACCCTGGTGCTCTGCGGCGAAGCCACCGACGAGAACGTGCTGGCGCAGGAAAACATCGATGAAATGGATATGTTCCTCGCCCTGACCAACGACGACGAGGATAACATCATGGCCGCCTCGCTGGCCAAGCGCCTCGGCTGCAAGCGCGTGCTGGCGCTGATCAACCGCCGCGCCTACGCCGACATGGTGCAGGGCGGGCCGATCGACATCGGCCTCTCGCCGGCCCAGGTTTCCATCGGCTCGCTGCTCGCTTTCGTCCGTCACGGCGACGTGGCGCGGGTGCACAGCCTGCGCCGTGGCGCAGCCGAGGCATTGGAGTTGGTCGTGCATGGCGACCGCGGCAATTCCAAGGTGGTCGGCCGCCGCATCGATGAGCTGCCGGTAATCCGGGGCGCGCACATTGGCGCCATCCTGCGCAAGGGCCCGCCGAAGACCGCGTTGCAGAATGGCTTTCCGATCACGGTTTCGGGCGACCACATCGTCATTCCGCACCACGACACGATGATCGAGGCAGACGACCACGTCATCGTCTTCTGCACCCGCAAGGCGCAGATCCCCCAGGTAGAAAAGCTGTTCCAGGTCGGCGCCGGGTTTTTCTAGGCGAACGGCGAACTGAATATGGAACGCTACTACCCCGTGGTCCGCGTCTTCGGCGTGCTGCTCTGCTGCTTCGCCCTGGCCATGCTGGTGCCGCTGATTTTTTCCTGGTGGCAGCATGACGGCGCGGAATCCGCTTACGACGAAGCCTTCCTCCTGACCTTCGGTACGGGCACGTCACTCTGGTGGTCGGCGCGCAAGGAAACGCACGAACTCAAGGTGCGCGACGGTTTCCTCATGGTGGTGCTGGTGTGGTCGGTCCTTCCCGTGTTCGCCGGCATGCCGCTGATGTTCCAGCTCGGCGTTTCATTTACCGACGCCTACTTCGAGGCCATGTCCGGCCTGACCACCACCGGCTCGACGGTGCTGGCGAACCTCGACACGCTGCCGCCGTCGATCAATCTCTGGCGCGGCATGCTGGTCTGGCTGGGCGGCATGGGCCTGATCGTGCTTGCCGTGGCGATCCTGCCGCTGCTCGGCATCGGCGGCCGCCAGATGTTCAAGGCCGAGACACCAGGACCGATGAAGGATTCGCAACTGACGCCGCGCATGACGCAAACCGCCAAGGGCCTCTGGGGCGTCTACGCGGTGGTCACCGTGCTGTGCATCCTCAGCCTGCATTTGGCTGGCATGAGCTGGTTCGACGCCGTCATGCACTCGTTTTCGACCATGGGCCTGGGCGGCTTTTCCAGCCACGACGCCAGTTTCGGTTTCTGGAATTCCCCTGCCATCGAGGCGGTCGTGATCGTCTTCATGCTGCTGGCGGGCATGAATTTCGCGACCATGTTCCTCGCCCTCTACGGCCGTTCCTTCCAGCCTTACCTGCGCGACCCGGAGGCGCGCTGGTTCCTCGGCGTCACCCTCGGCAGCGTGTTCGGCATCGCGATCTACCTGTGGGCGATGGGCACCTACCCGAATTTTCTGACGGCCCTGCGCCACGCGGCCTTCAACGTGGTGTCGATCGCCACCACCACGGGCTTTGCCAGCGTCGATTACAACCTGTGGCCCGCCTTCGCCCCCTTGTGGATGCTCTTCCTCAGCAGCTTCGCCACCAGCGCCGGCTCGACCGGTGGCGGTATCAAGATGATCCGCGCCATCATCCTCTACAAGCAGGTGTATCGCGAATTGATGCGCTCCATGCACCCCCACGTGGTCTGGCCGGTGCGCATCGGCGGCGACCCGGTGCCGCAGAACATCCTGTTCGCCGTGCTGGCCTTCGCCTTCGTCTACATGTGCAGCATCGCCACGCTGACGCTGCTCATGTCCTTTTCCGGCCTAGAAATCGTCACCGCCTTCTCGGCCGTGGTTGCCAGCATCAACAACACGGGGCCGGGGCTGAACCAGGTCGGACCCGCCACCACCTATGAGGTGCTGACGGACTTCCAGACCTGGGTCTGCAGCTTCGCCATGCTGCTCGGTCGACTGGAAATCTTCACCCTGCTGGTGGTACTGACCCCGGCCTTCTGGCGCCGTTAGGCGCCGGGGCAAGGCGGGGAGTGCGATAATCCGGCCTTTGAACGCTGGATCGCCTTTCATGTCACCCACGGCACGTCCCAAGAACGACACCTTCCTGCGCGCGCTGCTGCGCGAACCCGTCGAGTACACGCCGGTCTGGCTGATGCGCCAGGCCGGGCGCTACCTGCCCGAGTACAACGAGACGCGTCGCCGCGCCGGCAGCTTCCTGCAACTGTGCAAGAACCCGCAACTGGCCTGTGAAGTGACGCTGCAACCGCTGTCGCGTTTTGAGCTCGATGCCGCGATCCTGTTCTCCGACATCCTCACCGTGCCCGATGCGATGGGCCTCGGCCTGTATTTCGCCGAGGGCGAGGGGCCGAAGTTCGAGCGTCCACTGCGCGAGGAATGGGCCATTCGGGATTTGACGGTGCCGGATCCCAACGTGCAGTTGCGCTATGTGATGGATGCCGTGGCCGAGATTCGTCGCGCCCTGGGCGGCTCGGTGCCGTTGATCGGCTTTTCCGGCAGCCCGTGGACCCTGGCCAGCTACATGGTCGAAGGCGGCTCGGGTTCGGCGACCGATTACCGCACGATCAAGACCATGCTCTACGACCGCCCGGACCTGATGCACCACATTCTGGGCGTGACGGCCACCGCGGTTACCGATTACCTCAACGCCCAGATCGAGTCCGGGGCGCAGGCCGTGATGATTTTCGACTCCTGGGGCGGGGTGTTGTCGCATGCGGCCTACCGCGAGTTCTCTCTGGCTTACATGCAGTGCATCCTCGCCGGGCTCAAGCGCAGCCATGACGGCCAGCGCGTGCCCAGTATCGTCTTCACCAAGGGCGGCGGGCAGTGGCTGGAGGCGATTGCCGGCATCGGCTGCGATGCGGTGGGCCTGGACTGGACCACCGACCTCGGCGAAGCGCGCCGGCGTGTTGGTAGCCGTGTTGCATTGCAAGGCAATCTTGATCCGATGGCCTTGTTCGCCGCGCCGGAAAAAGTCGCAGCCGAAGCGCGGCGCGTACTCGACAGTTTCGGCGCTGCGGATGCAAATAGTCCAGGCGGCCACGTCTTCAATCTCGGCCACGGCATTTCCCAATTTACACCGCCCGAGAACGTGAAGGTTTTGGTTGACACCGTGCACAGCCACAGCCGGCGCGGTTTCGCGCCGGGCTGATTTGCCAAGCCAAGTGGGGTGCGGTTTGGGCCGCCGGCTCCCGCGCAAAAGGCCACCCGCCAAGGCTTGCCGCGAAGGCAAAAAAGTGTCTCCGGTGGTTGACTTACTCACAGAAATCCGCCAAGCACGGGAAAACGTTGGTGACACCGTAGTTTCCGCAGCACGTAAGATTAACCAGTTGTTTTTGAACAGTATTATTTTGTTCAACTATTGCACAAATATGAAAATCACCTTGCCGGACGGTCACTTAGGGGCGGCGGGGAGGGCTTACTCACAAAGTTATCCACAGAATTTGTGGGTAAGCATTTTTCTCTTTTGCAGCAACGGGTTGAAGGCGTATGCCAAAACTTTTTCGAGCATTGGCCGGCAAGCGCCTGAACCCGCGTGAACATCGTTCGCGTCGCTCTCGACTTACCGCTGCCGAGGCTCTTCGACTACCTCGCGCCGGACTCTGACGAAAGTGATATCGGGCGGCGGGTAACCGTGCCCTTCGGCACGGCTTCGCGGACCGGCGTGATCGTCGCCGTCGCGGCGGCCAGCGAGCAGCCACACGCCAAACTGAAGGCCGTCAGTGCCATCCTGCGCGACATGCCGCCCCTGCCCGCCGAGTGGCTGGCCCTGTGCGAATTCTGCGCGCGCTACTACCAGACGCCGCTCGGTGAAGTAACTTCCTTCGCGCTACCGCCCATGCTCAGGCGCGGCAAGTTGCCGCGCCTGAAGCAGCCGGCGGAAATCGCCGCATCCCCGGCGCCAACTCCTGAAATACCGCGATTGATGGCCGCCCAGCAGTCGGCGGTCAAAACCATCCTTGCCGCGACCAGCTTCCAGACCATGCTGCTGCATGGTGTCACCGGCAGCGGCAAGACCGAGGTCTATCTGCGCGCGATCGACGCCGTGCTGGCGCGCGGCGGCCAGGCGCTGATGCTGGTGCCCGAAATCGCGCTGACGCCGCAACTCGAAGGCCGCGTCGCGTCGCGTTTCCCCACCGCGCACATCGTCTGCGGCAACAGCGGCATGGCCGATGCGGCGCGCGCCCGCGGCTTCATCGAAGCGCTGTCGGGACGCGCCGAGATCGTGCTCGGCACCCGGCTCGCCGTGTTCATGCCCATGCCGCGCCTGCAACTTATCATCGTCGATGAGGAACACGACGCCTCCTTCAAGCAGCAGGAAGGCCTGCGCTATTCGGCGCGCGATGTCGCCATCTGGCGCGCCCATCAATTGAACATTCCGATCGTGCTCGGCTCGGCGACGCCTTCGCTGGAAACTTTCCATCATGCGAGCACGGGCCGCTATGCAATGCTGGAACTGCCCGAACGCGCGGTGGCGGAAGCCATGCCGGTGGTGCGTATTGTCGACACACGGCGCGAGAAATTGCAGGAGGGCCTGTCCGCTGCCCTGCTGGCCGGCTTGCAGCAACGGCTGGAGCGCGGCGAGCAGAGCCTCGTCTTCCTCAACCGGCGCGGCTATGCGCCGGTGCTGGCCTGTCCGCCCTGCGGCTGGATTTCGCGCTGCACACGCTGCGCGGCGAACCTGGTGCTGCACCTGGCCGACCAGCGCCTGCGCTGCCACCACTGCGGCTTCGAGGCGCGCGTGCCGCGCGCCTGCCCCGACTGCGGCAACGTCGACCTGCTGCCCTTCGGACGCGGCACGCAACGCCTCGAAACCATGCTCGCGGAGCGCTTTCCCGACGCCCGCGTGCTGCGCATCGACCGCGATTCGGCGAGTACGCCGAAGAAGTGGCAGGCGCTGCTGGCCGCCATCCACGCCGGCGAAGCCGACATCCTGGTCGGCACCCAGATGCTGGCCAAGGGCCACGACTTTCCACTGCTGACCCTGGTCGGCGCGGTCGGCGCCGACGCCGCGCTGTTCGCCGCCGATTTCCGCGCCCCGGAACGGCTCTTCGCCCAGTTGATGCAGGTCGGCGGCCGTAGCGGGCGCGCCGCCCTGCCCGGCGAAGTGCTGATCCAGACCGAGTATCCCGACCACCC
Source organism: Rhodocyclales bacterium (assembly GCA_021413665.1). GTDB lineage: Bacteria > Pseudomonadota > Gammaproteobacteria > Burkholderiales > Rhodocyclaceae > Sulfuritalea. The sequence continues at coordinate 7,276 of JAIOPW010000275.1, forward strand.
GCTGTACCAGGCGCTGGTCGACCATGACTACCTGCGCTTCGCCCGCAACCAGCTCGACGAACGCCGCATCGCCGGCTTCCCGCCCTTCAGTTTCCAGGCCATGCTGCGCGCCGAAGCCCGTGACATGGCGCAGTCGCTGGCCTTCCTCGCCGCCGCGCGCAGTGTGGCGGAAGCCCTGGCCGATGGCGTCACCCTCTACGACCCGATACCGATGCGCCTGCAGCGCCTGATGACGCTCGAGCGCGGGCAACTGCTTGTGGAATCCGGCAGCCGCCCGGCCCTGCAAGCCTTTCTTGCGGCCTGGATGGAAAAACTCTACGCCCTGAAGATGCCGGCCGGCCTGCGCTGGCATCTGGATGTCGATCCACTGGAGTTCTAGCGTCTTTTCAGGAACCAGAACCAACTGAGAACCTGCAGCGCCAGCAGCCCGCCAAAGCTGATCTGGTAGGCGGCGCGCGGCGCGTGGCCGGCGCCTTGCAGCATGTCCACCGCCGCACCGAAACCCCATTGCATGAGGAAGGCACCGACGAAGACCGTCAGGTTCAGAGCCGTATTCACGCGGCCGGCCAGCGCGCCCGCAAAGTGGCTTTGCAGCAGGGCGTAGGCCAGGTTGCCGACGGAGAAGACCAGGCCGAAACAGAACCACAGCGGCTCGCTCGGCCCGATGCCGAGCACGATCAGCAGGGTGGCGAGCAGGCCCAGCCCCATGCCGACCTGCAGCAGGCGCAAAGCGCTGATGCCGCGCGCTGCGAGCGGCACGACCCCGAAGGCAATGCCGAGGAAGCCGACCAGCATGCCGCTGCCCATCAGCAACAGGTGGTGCGCCGCCGCCTCGCGCCCCAGACCGGAAAAGTTCATCAGCCAGGGCACGGCCCACAGGCCTTGCAGGGCGAGAAAGCCGCCGATGATCAGCATCGATTGCGGGGCGTAACGCCAGAAGGCTTCGCTGGTGAGGACTTCGACCAGGCCGGCAAGCTGGCTGCGTATGGGTTCCGGCCGCGCACCGCCGGCCTTTTCCGGCGTGCTGAAGATCGCCACAGCAACGGCAAGCCCTGCCGTCGCCAGCCCGACGAAGACGGCGCGCCAGCCGAATTGCGGAATCGCCCAGGCCAGTGGCGTCGAGGCCGTCAGCGCGCCGAGGCCGCCGGCGGCCATGATGGCGGCATTGAGCGAGGCTTGCCGCTCCGTACCGAACCACTGGCTGAAGGCCTTGAAAGAGGCCATCAAGCAGGCCGATACGCCGAGCCCGATCAGCGCCCGCGCGATCGCCAGTTCGGTCAGCGACGTGCCCACGGCGAACAGCGCGCAGCCGGCGGCGGCGATCAGCAGCAGGAAGGCTTCCACCCGGCGCGCGCCATAACGGTCGAGAGCCAGGCCGAGCGGCAGTTGTACCGCGCCGAAGGCCAGCAGGTAGGCGCTGGTCAGCAGGCCCAGGTCGGCGGCCGAAACACCGAGTTCGCGCGTCAGTTCGGGCGCGATGACGGCATTGACGTTGCGCAGGAAGTAGGAAAAGTAATAGCCGGCCGCAAACGGCAGGAAGATTCGGAGCCAGAGGTTCAAGAGCCGTCTCCGTTACGCAGCAGCCAGTCCATCCGGTCGCGGATCTTGCGCACCCAGTCCTGGGCGAGCCCCGGAGCGTTGGCCAGTTCGTCGAGCACCGCCAGCGCGGGGCGCCTTGCGGCCACGCTGCGATTGAAGCGCGCCAGGCTGACGGCGCCGGCCGGCCGCTCGATGTGGGTCAGGGCATCGCCGGCAACGCATTCACCCGGCGTCAGGACGCGGAAATACCAGCCGGCCACACCGTGTTCGGCGACGAAGGCGGCAACCCCCTCGACGCCGCAGCGCGCGTCGATCTTCCAGCACGGCGTGCGTGGCTGGGCGATCTGCAGCCGCGCCGCGCCGAGCGCGAAAATGTCGCCGATGCAGGCCTGCCCTTCGGTGATGCCGCGCGTCGAGAGGTTCTCGCCCAGCCCGCCTGGCACCAGGTGGCGCGCTCCGGGGAAGGCCGCCGCCAGCATCGCGTGGTGTTCGACCGGAAACAGATGTACGGCCTTCTCGCCGCCGCCGTGGGCGCGCGGGTCGGCATGCTCGTCGCCGGCGAGGCCCTCGGGGCCGATCACGCAACAGCCGGCGACCGGCTCCTTGGCGATCGCGCTGCCGCGGCTTTCGCCCGGCAGGAA
>JAIOPW010000276.1 GCA_021413665.1 Rhodocyclales bacterium
CTGTCCTGTCCGGTCGGCTTCAAGAACGGCACCGATGGCAACATCCGCATCGCCGTGGATGCGATCAAGGCGGCGGCCAGCCCGCACCATTTTCTCTCGGTGACCAAGGCCGGACATTCCGCCATCGTGTCGACCAACGGCAACGAGGATTGCCACGTCATCCTGCGCGGCGGCAAGGCACCGAACTACGAGACGGCGGCGGTCGATGCGGCCTGCACCGAGCTGGGCAAGGCCGGCCTCGCGGCGCGCGTCATGATCGATTTTTCGCACGCCAACAGCAGCAAGCAGTTCAAGCGCCAGGTCGACGTGGCGCGCGATGTAGCGGCCCAGCTGGCGGCCGGCGAGGACCGCATCTTCGGCGTGATGATCGAGTCGCACCTCAAGGAAGGTCGCCAGGACCTGACGCCGGGCAAGCCGCTCGAATACGGGGTCTCCGTCACCGATGCCTGCCTCGGTTGGGACGACACGCTGCTCGCGCTGGAAATCCTCGCCGAAGCGGTGAAAGCCCGTCGCGTCGCCCTGGCCGACCGTTGATTTCGTTCCCAGATCATCCGTGACTTTGTAGTTCCGGCCGCTGCGCTTAACGCCGATGAAGCTGGCATTAGCCTTCACTGAAACTGCGTTTTCGACTGCGCCTTGCCGTGCTGTCAGCACTGTCTGCGGCTTGTCTTCGCGTCACAAATGATCTGTAAACGAAATCGGGAAGCCGCATGACCGGCCGCCTGTTCGCCGCGCTGCTGGTCCTCACGCTGGTATTCCGCTTCTGGCTGGCGGCAGCCTTCCCCATCACCGGCGACGAGGCCTATTTCATCTGGTGGGGCTGGAAGCCGGACTGGGGTTTCTACGACCACCCGCCGATGATCGGCTGGTGGCTTGCGGCCCTCTCGCTGGCCGGAAAGTCCGAGTGGTGGCTGCGCCTGCCGGTGATCCTGCAACCCGCGTTGCTTTCCCTGGCGGTGTATTGGGCGTTGCCGCGCCTTGTTCCCGCCGTCAGCGAAGAGCGCCGGCTCTGGGCCGCGGTGCTGGTGCTGCTGGCGCCGGTGAATGTCTGGAACGTGTTCATCACCACCGACACGCCGCTGATCTATTTCAGCGTGCTCTCCGGCCTGGCCTGGATGCGCGCGTCGCGCGACGATGCGCCGCACTGGTATCTGGCGGCCGGCCTGCTATTGGCCGGCGCGGTGCTGTCCAAGTACTTTGCCGCGATTCTCGGCTTCGCCTACCTGGTCGATGTGCTGCGTCGCCGCGGGGCCGGCGCGTGGACCGGGCTCGCCATCGCCTATGCCTGCACGCTGCCGGCGCTGGCCCTGATGGCATGGTGGAACAGCGGCAATTGCTGGCCCAACTACATGTTCAACTTCGTCAATCGCCACGGCGACGCCGGCTGGTCGCTGAAGACGCCGCTGCTCTATGCCGTGACGCTGGCCTATGTGCTGGGGCCGCCGGTACTCTGGCTGGCATGGCGCAGCGCAGATCGCCGTTACCTGCCCGCGAAGCGGAATCCCAGGTACGCAGAGCGAGTGGGCGCCGAGTCTTCAATTCCAACGGCGTTGACGACGCTGGCCTGGCTACCCTTCCTGCTGTTCGCCGCGCTTGCGCTGGTGAAGCAGATCGGCCTGCACTGGCTGCTGTCCTTCGTGCCCTTCACGCTGGCCTGGCTGGCGCTGCGCCTGACACCGGGCAGTCTGCGCCGTCTCGGCCTGTTCTTCGCCGGCTTCGCCACGCTGCATGTTGCGGCGATCCTGGTCGTGTCGCGCCTGCCGCTGGAAACCTGGCAGAAAGCCCGGCTGTACGACGGCATCGTGCTGACTTTCGAACATCAGGCGCTGGCCCGGGAACTGCAACCGTATCGAGAGGATTGGGTGCTGGCGATGGACGGCTATTCGAACGCCGCCACCCTGGGCTACAACCTGCGCCGCTACGTCATCGTCTTCGGCGAAGCATCGAGCCATGCCCGCCACGACGACCTGGCCACCGATTTCCGCGCCCTGGCCGGACGCAATTTCCTGATCCTGAGGAAGTCCCAGCCGACGCTCGACGACTACCGCAAGTACTTCCGCCAGGTCAGCGTCGACAGTTTCGAGGTGCGCGGTGCGCGCTTCTGGCGCGTCAAGGGCGAGGACTTCGACTACCCGGCCTACCGCGATGGCGTGCTCGCCGGCGTCCGGCGGAAGTACTATGCGGTTCCGGCCTGGTTGCCGCAAACCGCCTGCTACATGTGCGATAGATACTTTCCGGGGGAAGCATGCCGTCGATGACGATGCCGCTGTTGCGTTTGCTGCGCCCCCACCAGTGGCTCAAGAACGGCTTCGTTTTCGTCGGACTGCTGTTCGGTCATGCCTGGAACGATCCGGTGAAGCTCGGCCAGGCGCTGGCCGCCTTTGCCGCGTTCTGCCTGCTGGCTTCCGCCGTGTATGTGATGAACGACCTGATCGACCGCGAGCAGGACCGGCTGCATCCGCGGAAGAAGAGCCGGCCATTGGCCGCGGGAACGGTGAGCGGCCCCGCCGCCCTGACGTTGGCCGCGCTGTGCCTGCTTGCGGGCGGCACCGTCGCCTGGCAGTTCGCCGGGTCGGCGCCTTGGATCTTCTTCGCCTACGTCGCGCTCAATGTCGCCTACAGCGCCGGCCTCAAGCATGTCGTCATCCTCGATGTTTTCATCATCGCTTCCGGCTTCATGCTGCGCATCCTCGCCGGCACGCTGGGCCTGGGCATCGCCCCTTCGCAGTGGCTGCTGCTGTGCGGCCTGATGCTGACGCTGTTCCTCGGCTTCGCCAAGCGCCGCGCCGAACTCAATGCCCTGCTGGCCGATAGCGCGGGCCACCGCCGCGTGCTGGAACACTACACGGCGCCGATGCTCGACCAGTTCATCGGCATCGCCGCCGCCGGCACGGTGATTTCCTACGCCTTGTACACGGTCAGCGCAGAGACCGTGGCCCTGCACGGCACGCGCGGCCTGATCGCGACGGTACCCTTCGTCCTCTACGGCATGCTGCGCTACCTGTGGCGCCTGCATACACGGGGTGGCGGCGGCGATCCAGCCCAGGAGCTGCTGACCGACCCCCACCTTCTGGCGGCGACGGCCGGCTGGCTGCTGCTGGTTATCGCCATGTTGGGCGGCGCTATAATCGTCCGGCCATGAGTTCAATCGACCATATTCCCGGCGTCGAATTTCTCGGTGATGCCTTGCCCTTTGTCGGCCGCATCCGGGAGATCATCGAGGTCATCAAGCTCTTCGAGGATTTCGACCCGGACGAACTGGAAGGGCTTGCCCGCTACATGCGCTGCTACCGCGCGCCGCTGGGCACGGAAATCATTCACGAAGGCGACGATGGCGATTTCATGCTGCTGCTGCTGGACGGCAGCGTCGAGATCGTCAAGAAGGATGTGCGCGGCCTGCCGCAGATAATGGGTAACGCGGGTCCGGGCAAGACGCTGGGGGAGATGTCCCTCATCGACGGCGCGCCGCGTTTCGCCAGTTGCGTCGCGCTGGATAGCGTCGAAATCGCCGTGCTGGATCGCGAAAGCCTGTCGCGCATCATCGCCGAAGAGCCGCGCATTGGCGTCAAGCTGATGATGGAGCTGCTGATGCTGCTCAACCAGCGGCTGCGCAGCGTCAGCAAGCAACTGATGGACTGCATGGAAGCGCGGCGTTCGCGCATCCGCTAGCCGCCCTTAGCCGGCGACCCGGGAGACCGGGAATACCTCGGCATCGTCGCCATGTTCCAGCAGCAATGCACGTACCCGCGCTTGCCAGTTCGCGCGGAACTGGGCGGTTTCTTCCGGTGTCGCGCTGCCATCGAGGCACTTTTGCATCAAGTCGCCGGTCCGAGGCGCGAAGGGAACGCGTTGCAGTTGCGCCGCGACCTCCACCGCCGCGCCGGTATCGATCCGGGTGAAGCGGATCTCCTCGACGACATCGGCTGAAAAGTACAGCAGCTTGCGCCGGTCGAATCGCCCGGCGATGCCCTTGAAGCCTGTGTCGTGCGTGGCGCCGGTGAGCAGCGCGACGACATTGGCGATCACGCCGGTGACGCCCGAAAGCTGATCGGCGCGGAACTCGACGCGAATCCCGCCGCGCTCGGGCGGCGAATCGGGGTAGAGCGCCGTCAGCGCCTTCAGGGTCATCCAGTAAGCGGCGGCCACGGTGGGACAGGAGTGGCCGGCCAGCTTGACCGCATCGACATAGCGATACTCGATGCGGCCGTCCCCGGT
>JAIOPW010000053.1 GCA_021413665.1 Rhodocyclales bacterium
CCAGCGACCGCCACGGCATCCCGATCCCGGCCGCGGACATCGCCCTCGTTCCCACCATCGTGTTGCTGCCGCTGGTGGCCTTCGATCCGCGGGGTTTCCGGTTGGGCTACGGTGGCGGTTACTTCGACCGCACGCTGGCGGTACTGGTTCCGCGCCCGCTGGCGATCGGAGTCGGCTTCGCGCTGGGACAGACGGCCGACATCCGGCCACAGGCACACGACATGCCGCTGGATGCGACGGTCACCGAAGTCGGCATGGTGCGTCATGAGCGCTGAAGCGCGCCGCCTTGCATACGCCACCATTTCAGTTGATCATGGAATCATATGAGTAGCGAAGGCTTCCCCCTCCTTGTCTTGCAACCGATGCTCGGTCCGGCGCAGGAATGGACCGGTGTGCGTGTGCGCGGCGCCGGCTTGGCGGATGCCGAGGATCTGCAACGGCTGTTCGGCGAGTTTGCCCTGGCGCAGGCGATTCCCGGCCTGGTCTGCCTGCTGCCCGCCAGCGCGATCGCACTGCTCGATGTCGCCGCGCTTCCCGCCGCGCTTGCAGCCGGACTGGTGCCGCTGCCCGATAGCGGCGAAGCGGCACAGATATGCCGCAACTGCATGGCAAGGGCCCGACGCAAGTCATGCTGCTGAAAATCCTCGCCCAGATCACCGGCGACGCCGAGACCCGCGACATCGAAGCGACGCTGAAACAGGATCCGCAGCTTTCAGTGCAGTTGCTGCGCCTGGTCAATTCGGCGGCTTTCGCCCCCGCGGCGCGCATCAGCAGCTTCGCCCATGCCATTACCATGCTCGGCCGCCGCCAGTTGCAGCGCTGGCTGCAACTGTTGCTTTACGCCGGCCAGTCTGCCGGCGCCGGCGGCAACCCGTTGCTGACCGTGGCGGCGCTGCGCGCTTCGCTCATGGAGGGCCTTTGCAAGGCGAATCGTGGCGACAAGGCGATACAGGACGAGGCATTCATGGTCGGCATGTTTTCGCTGCTCGATCGCTTGTTCGGGAAACCGCTCGCGGATATCGTCGGGCCGCTGAACCTGGTGCGGGACGTCAATGACGCGCTGCTCACGCGCAGCGGGAAACTGGGGGAGCTGCTGGACCTGGTCGAGAAGGCGGAAACAGGTCCGGACGCGATCGTTTCCGAGCTGCGACGGGCCGGAATCGGCAACGAAGCCTGGTGCCGGGCGCAGATCGAAGCCTTGCGCTGGACCTTGCAAATCAGCCGGGACAGCCAGGCGTAGTCGCCCGCGCCAGGCGCGCCAGCGCCTCGTCGAGCAGCGCGCGCCGGGTGCCGAAATTGAGGCGGACAAAACCCGGCGCGCCGAAATCCGCACCGTCGGAAAGCCCCAGCCCACATTGCTCGAACCAGCGCGCGGGATTGGCAATGCCATGGTCGGCGGCGAATTCACGCGCATCGATCCAGGCCAGGTAGGTCGCCTCCACCGGCCGCATGTCGAGGCCCGGCGCGGCGGCGACCGCGCGCTCGACGGCCCGCAGGTTGTCGCGCAGGTAGTCGAGCAGGGCCGCCTGCCAGTCGTCGCATGAACTCAGCGCGGCTTCGGTAGCCACCAGCCCGAGGGCATTGACGTGCGGCACGATGCCGCGCATGGCGGCGACAAAACCGCGCCGCAGACGCGTGTCGGAAATGATGGCGAAAGCGCAGCCAAGGCCGGGAATGTTGAAGGTCTTGGAGGGCGCCAGCAGGGTGATGGTGCGCGCCGCGAGTTCCGGGCTCAGGGTGGCCAGGAGTCGGTGGCGGCGGGACGGCGAGAGGACCAGGCCGTTGTGGATTTCATCCGAACAAACCACCAGGTCGTGCTTTTCCGCCAGCGCCGCGATCTGCCACAGCTCGTCGTCGTTCCATACGCGCCCCGTCGGATTGTGCGGATGGCAGAGCAGGAAGAGTTTTGCGCGGCTGGTGCGCAGCACCGCGTCCACGGCGGGAAAGTCCCACAGCCAACCCGCCGAGTCGCGCACCAGCGGCACGCTTGTCACGCGCCGGCCGGAATACTCCGGCGCCGACAGAAAGGGGGGATAGATCGGCGTCGCGGTGAACACGGCGTCGCCCGCCTCGCCCACCGCCCGACAGGCGACATTGAGGCCCGACACCAGACCCGGCAGCCAGACGATCCATTCCGGATCGATGGCCCAGTCAAATTTGCGCGCCATGTAACCGGTCACCGCATCGACCTGGCTCGCGGTCGGCTGGTTGTAGCCGAAGATGCCGTGGTCGACGCGCCGCCGCAGGACCTCGATGACGGCCGGCGGTGCGGCGAAGTCCATGTCCGCAACCCAGAGCGGAACCACGTCACCGGAATACTTCGCCCACTTCAATGAATCGGTGTTGGCGCGGTCGACGTGCGCGTCGAAGTCGAAGCTCATTCAGACTTCTGAAACAGGAAGTCGCCGCCCTCGGCATGACCGGCCGACACCACGGCGCCATACTGGGGTTGCTGCGGGTATTCCTTCGAGACGCCGCTGCGCACCGAACTCCAGACCTGGGCGCCGGGTGCCAGACCACCGGTGGCCTGCAAGGTCTTGATCAGGTTCCAGGCAAAGATCGAATGCCCTTCCTTGCCTTCGTCCGAAACCGGCTCGTCGGCGCCCGAGGACAGCACCAGCACCGAACGCTGCCTGAGTATCTCTTCCGGCGTCAGCGCCCTGGTCTGGGTCACCTTCTGTTCCTTCGTCAGGCTGCCCGAATAGCAACTGTCCGACACGAGGATGAGTTGGCGGGCCGGTATCGCGGCGAGCAGCCTGGAAATGTCGCTGTTGGAGATCCAGCCTTGTGCGGTCTTCACCGAGGCGTCGACCGGAATCCAGTAACCCATGTTGACGTCGTCGAGCAGGTAGCCATGCCCGGCATAGAACAGCAGAACGCTGTCGTCCGGCTTCGCTTCGGCGGCGACGCGGTTGAGGGCCTCGATGATCTTCGTCTTGCCGGCATCCTTGACGATGCGGGTTTCAAAGCCAAAACGGGATTGCAGCAGGCCTGCGATCTGCGAGACGTCCGCGATCGGCGTCTCCAGCGACGGGATCGGCGCGGCATAGGCGTTGTTGCCGACCAGCACGGCAAGGCGACGGCGCGGCTGTGGGCTGCCGGATGCGGCGGCGGCCGGCGCGGCGCGCGCCAGGCAACCGCCATCCTGCGAACCGTGTCCGGCCGGGCATTCCGGAACGTCGGCCGCCGCCGGGTTTTTGCGCAGTTCTTCCAGCGCTTCGCGGTAAAGCAGGGTGCGTGCCTGGTGCCGCTGATTCTGGATGGCCTGGAACTGGGCCGCGCCCGGGATGCCGCCGGCGAAGGCGGGGAAGCGCATCATCTGCGCCGCCGCCATGTCCGCCGCCGCCAATGCGGCAAGGAACAGCACGGCCGAAACAAGCCTTCTGTTCATTTGATCTCCTCCAGCAAGCGCCGCCAGTCGCGTGACCAGCAACACTGGTGATCGAAGTCCGGTACCTCGTTCAGCGTCCCGCCGGTGCGGGCGGCAAAGATAACCACCAGCCGCGACGGCACGATGCGGTCGCGTCCGCCGACAAAGTGGGTCGCCGGCGGCAATCGCCCCGTGACGGCCGCCGACGGGTCCAGCGATCCGAGCAGCGGCGTCGCCTGATGCAAGGCGGTCCATTCCGCCACCGCCAGCGGCGAGGCGACCGTGACCAGTTGCTCGACATCGCCGCGCCTTGCCGCCAGCAGCGTGGCCAGCACCCCGCCACCGGAATAGCCAAAAAGACGCAGGCGCTTCGCCCCGCTGGTCTCCTTGAGGCGGTCGAGGAAGCCCATGTAGGCGGTGACCACGTCCGGCGCGAAGCGCAAATTGGTCCAGTACTCCGGCGAACAGGCGGCGAGCTCCGCCGCTTCCAGGTACTGGCAGGGGCGTCCCAGATACGCCACCGCGGGCGCCGGATCGGCGTCGGCCAATGCCAGGGCGATCGGCTCCGTCGGCGTCGGGTTTTGCGGGGGATGGAAAGGCGTCTGCCAGGGCGCACCATCGCCCTCGATATAGACATTGAGAACCGTCGCCGGCTGAGAGGGGTCGAAGCGTTGCAGCGACAGGAGACGGAAGCGTCGCAGCAGCAGATGATTGGCGTCGAAGCCGCGCTCGCGCCCCCAATCGACCACCGCCTGCCGCGAGCCGCCGAAGCGATCGACGCTGGCGCAGCCGGACAGGCCGACGACAAGCGCCGCGACAAACAAAAAGGCCGCACCCTTGAGCGCGGCCCTGCCGATGGCAAATCCGGTGGCGATCAAAAGCGCATGCCGATGTTTGCCGCCACGGCGCTGTTCTTCTGGTTCGAACGGCCGTCTTCCCGGGTGTAGCCGATGCCGCCCGTGACGCCGCTGGCGAGCGAGAAGAAATTCACGCCGAGCGCCCATTGCCAGGCACTCTTGCCGACCGGATCGGTGCCAGCCTGCGAGGACGATCGACGATCGGCGAGATAGCTCAAGCCGGCGTAGGGCTGGACGCCATCACCCATCCAGTAGCCGGCCTGGACACCGAACAGCCAGCGATCGAGCTTGTTTTTCGCCGCCGTGTTGTTCATCGTCGCGCCGTTGACCTTGGTGTTGCCGAAATCCTCTTCACCATGCAGGTAGCCGAGCTTGCCGGTAAATTGAAGGTTCCTGACCCATCTGGAATAGTTGAGGTTGGCGGCATAGAACAGGCGATCGCCTTCCGACTCCATGTTGCCGGAACCGGAGTTTTTCCCAGAACCGAAACCGATGCTGGCGTCGAGCGCAAGCTCCTTGCTGAGTTGATAGCCGAGATAGGGCGCAATCGCGTAGCCCTTGGTGGTCGAGGCTTCCCTGGGCGCGACGGCTGTCGGCTGCATGCTGCCTTCGCCGCGATCGAACGCCCCCGATACGCCGAGCACCATGCCGGGCGCGAGGGCGTAATCCGCGCCGACCACCAGGTTGGTGACATTGAGGTCGTTCTTGATCAGGTTGGGGCCGATGGCGAAGGACTGGCGCGTATCGTTCACCGCCACGTTGCCCCAGAGGTTCCAGGCGTTCTTGCCCCCCGCCGCCATGCCCTGTACCGGCGCTCCGCTGACCTGCGTCGGCCCGGCGCCGCCCAGCATGCGGGAAGACAGGGATGAGGAAATCGCGCCGACCTGCTGAAACGATGAGCCGCTCACCTGCGCCTGCGATGCCGAAGAGCCTCCGGGAAAGCAGCCCGGGTGGGCCGCCACATACTCTTGTGGAGACGCATAGGGCGAGCACGCCAGTGAGTTGCTCAGGCAGGACTGGTACTGGGTATAGAACGACGACGAGCAGGTTGACGAAGCAGTTGCGTTGCCGGAAAACGCCAGTACGCCGAGTGAAACAACGGCGACCAGTCGGGGGAACACGTGATTGGCCATGATGCCCTCCAAAAAGCCGGTTCTTGGAAAACCAAAAGCCTACTCCCTGCCCGTGGATTCTTCAAGGGCGATGGCGCAGGGACAAGCGTTCCTGTGGCTTTCATGCCGCGTCGCCGGTCAAGGACCGCTTACTGCCGCGCTTCGCGCAGGTTTTTCACGGCCTTTCTATACAGTGATATCAGCAGCACCGCTTCGGGGTTTCGTGGCCGATCCTGCTTCAGGTCGGCCAAAAGCCTTTCCACGCGATCCAGTTCGCGCAGCTCGAACAATCCCGCCAGCAGATAGGTCTCCGGCTCCAGATCGTCGGCGGCCGCACGGTTGCGGAGATCCTGGTAGGTAGCTTCGAGCCGGGCCATGGCGTCGGGGGCTGGCACCGCGCGGGTCCGCGCCGGCGCCTTGCGGCCCTCCCTGTCCGCGACGGGCGTGCGCGCCAGTTGCCTGGCCACCGCCAGCGGCAGCGTCTTGACCTCGGCAGCGGCAAGGCCGCCCGTCTGGCCGCCGCGCGAAGTCAGGTCCAGGCTGCCCGGGCCCGTCCATGTCTCGTGCCGGCCGTTCTCGAAATACGCGACGCGCAAGCGTGCATTCCTGTCGAGGCTGAGCCGGTCGCCCTCGCTGAGCTTGACGAAGGCTTCAACCGACGCCGGGTTTGCGCCGTCCAGCCGCAGCACCTTGCCCTGCACCGACATGACCAACGCCACGTCCGCCGCCCACGCCGGAGCGAAAGCCAGAACCGTGAGAACCAAGCAGAGATTGCGCAGCGACACGACGCGCCGGTTCCTAACCCAGGAACAGCCGGTAGGCCGGGTTCTTCGACTCGTCCCAGCAGCGATAGTCGAGGTACTTGAGGAAGGCGCGGAAGTCCTTCATTTCCTTCGGTGGCACTTCCATGCCGACCAGCACGCGGCCGGTATCGGCGCCGTGGTTGCGGTAATGGAAAAGGCTGATGTTCCAGCCGGCGCTCATCTTGTTGAGGAAGTTCATCAGCGCACCCGGCCGCTCGGGGAACTCGAAGCGGTAGAGCAGCTCGTTCTTGACGCCCGGGGCGTGGCCGCCGACCAGGTGGCGGATGTGCAGCTTGGCCATTTCGTCGTCGGTAAGGTCCAGCGCCGGATAGCCGTTCTTCTGCAACAGCGCGACGAGCTTGGTCGCCTCGGTGCGGTTGGCCACCTGCATGCCGACGAACACATGCGCCTCGCCGGCATCGTGATAGCGGTAGTTGAACTCGGTGATGTTGCGCGAACCGATCAGCGCGACGAACTTCTTGTAGCTGCCTGGTTTCTCCGGCAGCGTCACCGCCAGCACGGCCTCCCGCTGCTCGCCGACTTCGGCGCGCTCGGCGACGAAGCGCAGGCGGTCGAAATTCATGTTGGCGCCCGAGGCCACGGCCACCAGCGTCTTGCCCTGCACGCCGTGCTTCTTGGCCCAGGCCTTGGCGCCCGCCACGGCCAGCGCCCCGGCCGGTTCGAGGATCGAGCGCGTGTCCTCGAAGACATCCTTGATCGCGGCGCAGATGGCGTCGGTATTGACCAGCACCATTTCGTCGACATACTGCTGGCACAGGCGGAAGGTTTCCTGCCCGACATACTTGACCGCCGCACCGTCGGCAAACAGACCGACCGACTCCAGGCGCACGCGCTTGCCCGCCTTGAGCGAGCGATCCAT
>JAIOPW010000181.1 GCA_021413665.1 Rhodocyclales bacterium
ACTTCGACATCTTGGCGCCGTCGACCGTGAGGAAGCCGTGGGCGAAGACGTTGGTCGGCGTGCGGTAGCCGGCGTGCTCCAGTTCGGCCGGCCAGAACAGGGCGTGGAAGTAGAGGATGTCCTTGCCGACGAAGTGATGCAACTCGGCCTTGGAATCCTTGCCCCAGAACTCGTCGAAATCGAGTCCCTTCCTGGCGCAGAAGTTCTTGAACGAGCCCATGTAGCCGATCGGGGCATCGAGCCAGACGTAGAAGAATTTGCCTGGCGCATCGGGAATCTCGAAACCGAAATAGGGCGCATCACGCGAGATGTCCCAGTCGGTGAGCTTGTTTTCGCCGGGCTCGCCGAGCCATTCCTGCAGCTTGTTGACCGCTTCCGGCTGCGCCTTGCACACCTCGCGCGTGGCGTGGCGCAGGAACTTCTGGCAGCGCGGATCGGAGAGCTTGAAAAAATAATGGTCGGAAGACTTCAGCACTGGCTGTGCTCCCGAAACCGCCGAGTAGGGGTTCTTCAGTTCGGTCGGTGCATACACCGCGCCGCAGGATTCGCAGGCATCGCCGTACTGGTCCTTGGCGCCGCACTTGGGGCACTCGCCCTTGATGAAGCGGTCGGGCAGGAACATGTGCGTAGTGTCGGGTCTCATCCGAATGCGTGGTGTGGTAATTGTCGAAGGCGACGTGGAAGCCGGCGAAATCGCGTGAGTGCTCGGCATGGACGCGGGCAATCAGCGCTTCGGGCGTGAGGCCTTCCTTCTCGGCGCGCAGCATGATCGGCGTACCGTGGGTGTCGTCGGCGCAGACATACCAGCATTCATGGCCGCGCATCTTCTGGAAGCGGGCCCAGATATCGGTCTGGATGTACTCGACCAGGTGGCCGAGGTGGATCGCGCCGTTGGCATAGGGCAGGGCGCTGGTAACGAGGATCTTGCGGGTCATGAGGCGGGCTTTCCGGGGGCCGGCGGCGGGCGTGTGGCCTGCCGCAACTGAAGGGGAGCATTGTACTTGGGCCGGGCGGCGGGCGCGATGTGGCGCCGTTACCCGGACGGGAAGCTGAAACCCGCGTGTGCAAATCGCTTTCGAACTGCTTGCGAAGGTAAGGCCCCCGTTCGTGGTGGGCTTGTCGAACCACGCCTTTTTATCGCCGTGCCGCCGTCGCCGACTTTCATCCTTCGCTTCCATGTCCGCGCCTGGTCTCGCCCCGGCAGGCGAGAACCGGCATTCCCCTTGCCACCGCGCGGGAACCCGCCGTGCACCGGCGCCACGTAATCCGCTATCCTTTCACCCATGCAAGTCGTCCTCATCAGCGGCCTTTCCGGTTCCGGCAAATCCATCGCGCTCAATGTGCTGGAGGATGCCGGCTACTACTGCGTGGACAACCTGCCGGCGCCGCTGCTGTCCGACCTGGTCGGGCACCTGCGGCTGGAGGGGCACGACATGGCGGCCGTGGCGGTGGACATGCGCGGCGGGTCGAGCATCGCGGCGCTGCCGCCGCAGTTGCGCAAGCTGGAATCGGAAGGCGTCACGCTGCGCTTCGTCTTCCTCGACGCGCGCAACGACGTGCTGATCCAGCGCTTTTCCGAAACCCGCCGCCGCCACCCGCTGGCGGGCGACGACGTGACGCTGGAGGAGGCCATCGTGCGCGAGCGCGAGGCGCTGGAGATGCTGGCCTCGCTGGGCCACCACATCGACACCAGCAACCTGCGGCCCAACGCCTTGCGCGCCAGCATCAAGGAATTCGCCGCGCTGGACGAGCGCAGCGGGTTGACGCTGCTGTTCGAATCCTTCGGCTTCAAGAACGGCATTCCACTCGACGCCGACCTGGTGTTCGACGTGCGCTGCCTGCCCAATCCGCATTACGACCCCGCGCTGCGCCCGCTTACCGGGCGCGACGCCGAGGTGATCCGCTTTCTCGACGCTCAGCCCGAAGTGGCGCGCATGGAGGCCGACCTGCGCCGCTTCATCGGCGACTGGCTGCCGGCCTACATCCGCGACAACCGCTCCTACCTGACGGTCGGCATCGGCTGCACCGGCGGCCAGCATCGGTCGGTGTATCTGGCGGAAAA
>JAIOPW010000182.1 GCA_021413665.1 Rhodocyclales bacterium
CACCTGCTCGCGCACTGCGAGCGGAGCCGTATGGTGGTTGATGCCCAGGGCGAATAGCTGCAAGGTGAGGAACCTCGGGACGACGCGAACCGCGAGTCAAGGGATTATAGGTAAAATCGCGCACTTTCGCGGTTCTTGGCCCATCCTGCCGACCCGCCAAGTGGCGCACCACCAGCGCCGACTCCTGGAGAATTTCAGTGCAACTCGTCTGTCTCGACCTCGAAGGCGTGCTCGTTCCGGAAATCTGGATCGAGTTTTCCAAGCGCACCGGCATCCCCGAACTGTCGCGCACCACGCGTGACGAGCCGGACTATGACAAGCTGATGAAGTATCGCCTGGCTTTGCTGAAAACCCACAAGCTCGGATTGCCGGACATCCAGAAAGTGATTTCGGACATGGGGCCGATGGCTGGCGCCTGCGATTTCCTGGACGCCCTGCGCCGCGACTACCAGGTCATCATCCTCTCCGACACCTTCTACGAGTTCGCCATGCCGCTGATGGCGCAGCTAAACATGCCGGTGCTGTTCTGCCACAAGCTGGAAGCGGATGCAGCGGGCTTTTTGGTGAACTACCATTTGCGCATGCCGAACCAGAAGAAGGAAGCCGTGCTGCGCTTCCGGGAACTTCAATTCAAGGTCATCGCCGGTGGAGATTCCTACAACGACACGGCCATGCTCAACGCGGCCCACGCCGGCATCCTGTTCCGCCCGCCGCAGAACGTGATCGACGAATTTCCGCAGTTTCCGGTGGCCACGAACTTCGCCGGGTTCCGCGCCGAAATCGACAAGGCTTCGGCCCGCATCTGATGCACAGGACGCGCTTCTTTACGCTGACCGCCTCCTGCCCCGATCAGGTCGGCATCATTGCGCGCGTCACCGGCTTCATCGCCGGACACGGCGGATGGATCCTCGAATCGCGCTTCCACGCCGACGACCTGGATGGCCGCTATTTCATGCGCATCGAGGTCAAGGCCGATTCGCTGCCCTTCCACCTCGGCGAGTTCCGCAGCCGCTTCCAGCCGCTCGCCGACGAGCTGCAAATGGACTGGCGCATCAACGATTCCGCGGTCAAGAAGCGCGTCGTGGTGCTGGTGTCAAAACAGGAGCATTGCCTCTACGACCTGCTGGCGCGCTGGCAGTCGAAGGAACTCGACATCGAGATCGCCTGCGTCATCTCGAACCACGATACCTTCAAGGGCTTCGTCGAGTGGCACGGCATCCCCTTCCATCACGTGCCGGTGCCGGCCGACAACAAGGTCGCCGCCTATGCCGAAGTGCGGCGCCTGTTCGAGGAAATGCGCGGCGACACCATGGTGCTGGCGCGCTACATGCAGATTCTTTCGCCCGAGTTGTGCGCGGCCTATCCGGGACGCATCCTCAACATCCATCACAGCTTCCTGCCCTCGTTCATCGGTGCCAGGCCCTACCATCAGGCCTACACGCGCGGCGTCAAGCTGATCGGCGCCACCTGCCACTATGTGACCGAGGCGCTCGACCAGGGCCCGATCATCGAGCAGGACGTGATCCGCATCGACCATTCCGACTCGGTCGAGGACATGGTGCGCTACGGCAAGGACATCGAAAAAACCGTGCTGGCGCGCGGCTTGCGCTATCACCTCGAAGATCGCGTGTTGGTCCACGGCAACAAGACCGTGGTGTTCCGCTAAGGAGTTAAAGATGAAGACCGTCGTTTTTGTATTTTTGGCAGCGCTTCTGACCGGCCAGGCACTGGCCGAAGATCACCGTCAGTTGGCTACCCTTCCGCCCGCCGCAAAGGAAGCACTGCGCGAGGAAATGCTCGGTAACCTGCTCGCCATCAACGAGATCCTGACGCTGATGGCAGCGGGCAAGCTGAAGGAACAGGTTTTCCACTGCCGAAGGGCCGCCGGTCCGGTAGTCGAGCTGCTTCGGCGTGTAGCCTTGCAACAGGATGCGTCCGCCCGGACGCGTGAGCTGCTTCATGGCCGCGAATTGCCGCTTCCGGTCCTCGGGACCTACAAACTGGATGAAGATGCCGACCACCCAGTCGAAGCCTTCATGAAGGTCGGCCGGCGGCCAATCTGCCGCCAGCATGTCGGCAAGCACGAAATCGACCGCTGCATCGCGTCCGGCCGCCAACCGGCGTGCCTTCTCGACCGCGATCGAAGAGATTTCAACCGCGGTGACGTCCAGGCCTTGCTCGGCCAGCCAGACCGAATTCCGTCCCTCGCCATCGGCCACCGACAAGGCTGTTTTTCCATCCTGTAGCCGTTCGGCGCGATGCGCCAGGAACCGGTTCGGCTCGGTGCCGAACAGATAGTGCTCGCCGGCATCCCGGTAACGCTTGCTCCACATGACTTCCTGGTTCATGGATGACTTTCCCCTGTTTGTTGGTCCTGCCGCTTGCAGAGTGCGGACTATGCCGCCGATTTCAGCTTGCGGTAGAGCGTGCGCATTCCCACCTTGAGGCTGGCCGCCATCGACCGGCGGTCGCCGTCGAACCTCGCCTGCAACCAGCGCAGGTAGCTGCGCTCGAGTTCTTCCAGGGCGACCGGTGCATCGACCACGAAGGCCTGCGCGATAGGCGCAACCCGCAGTTCACTTGTCGACCGCCCGCTCGCGCAACACGATTCCAATTCGAGGTGCGCCGGCGCGATCTCGTTACCATCGGCGAGTATCGACGCGCGTTCGACCAGGTTGCGCAACTCGCGGATGTTGCCGGTGTACCTTCGCTGCATCAGCGCCGCCAACGCCGCGGCCGAAAAACACAGGTCGCGATCGCCGGCTACGCGCTTGAGGAAAGAGTTCGCCAGCAGAGGAATGTCTTCGATGCGCTGGTCAAGCGCGGGCACGACGACCGGGAAGGTACTGATGCGGTGATACAAATCGCGGCGGAACGTCTCCTTGTCCACCATGTCCGCCATGTCCCTGTGCGTCGCACATACCAGCCGGAAATCGGAGCGCAGGGTCTCTATTCCGCCGACGCGGCGGTAGGTGCCGGCTTCGAGCAGGCGCAGCAGCTTCACCTGCAGCGTCAGCGGAATGTCGCCGACCTCGTCGAGGAACAGCGTGCCGCCGCTGGCGGCTTCGACCAGCCCGATCTTGCGATGCGCCGCCCCGGTGAACGCTCCTTTTTCGTAGCCGAACAGTTCGCTTTCGAACAGGGATTCGGTCAGGCCCGAGCAGTCGACGGCGACGAAGGGCCCGCCTGCGCTGCGGCCGGCCTCATGTACCACTCGTGCCACCAGTTCCTTTCCGGTGCCCGTCTCGCCCAGCAGCAACACCGCGGCATCGGTCGGCGCCACCCGCATCACCAGCGACAGCATGCGGCTGAAAGACGCTGCACGGCCGACCAGGCCTTCGGCTGCCGGATGGCTCGAGGCATGCTTGACCACGCGCATGGTTTCGACAAAGTAGGCGAGCCGGCCCTTGTCGTCGCGAATCGGGGCGATGGCCACGTCGACGTGCTCTTCGCCGCGCGACGTGTGATGCAGGTGCAGCACGCGTTGTATCTGCCCGCTGTGCTGGCTCATCCGCAACGGGCAGGACTCGCCGGCCTGGTCGCAGGGCACCGAGAAGTGATGCGATACCTCGTAGCAGGCTTTGCCATTGACGTCGCGGCCCTGCGCGAACTCCCGCGTATAAGCGCTGTTGGCCGCCACGATCCGGTACCCGGCATCCATCACGATGCTGGGTTCCGCCTGCCCATCGAGAAAGGAGATCAGTTCCGGAAACGACCGGGTCGAAGTGTTCATCGGCCGAGAGTGCCATAAACGACACTGAATTGAAACCCGCTTTCTGTCAATTTTGACACTCTGCTCCCCATAGCCAAAGTGGGGCGGTATCGGAGCAATATAAAAGATCAAATAAATACATTGCGTTGCAGATGATAGGCAAGTTCTGGACGGCGCCTGGCACGCAACTCGCAAGCGCATAGGCAAGCGCGGTGAAACTGCCGCAAATGAATACCGCCGTGATGATGCCGGACGCCCGCCAGTTTTCCCTTCCTTCAGGAGCAAAGCCATGAACCACCTGCCGACCCAAGCGAACACCGTGACGATTGCGACCGCCATTTTCGGCGCCCCGATACTGGTGGCGTTCGTGATCGGCAGTCTTCCGGCGCTGCTTCCGGTGCTGTTGTTCCGTTGGATTGCTGGATTGGGGAAACCCGCCGGCTTTGATTTTGAGATCGTGTCGCGCGCGATGCCCCAAGCCACCTGATCCGCGACCGCAGCGTGTTCGGGTGTGAGGGGACGCGGCAACGTCCGGCGTCCCGCCACCCGCTACGGCGAGGAGAGCGTACTTTGCTCGACCGCCTTGTAGCGCAGTTGCTTTATCAGCGCCGACTTTCAGTTCTTGTTCGAGGACTTCCTCAGCAGCAGCCAGAAGCCGGCCAGCACCATCGGCAGGCTCAGCCACTGTCCCATGCTGACCACGTAGGACAGCCCGAAGATGCCATGATCCGGCTCGCGAAAATATTCGGCGGCAAAGCGCAGCGCGCCATAGCCGACCAGAAACATACCCGACACCGCTCCAACCGCCCGTTGCCGAGCGGAAAACGCCCAGAGAATGACGAACAGCAGCAGGCCCTCGCCGGCCGCCTGATACAGCGGCGACGGGTGGCGCGGCAGCGGATCGACCAGCGGAAACACCATCGCCCAAGGCAGGGCGGGGTCGGCCACCCGGCCCCATAGCTCGCCATTGATGAAGTTGCCGACGCGTCCGGCCATCAGGCCCAGCGGCACCAGCGGCGCGATGAAATCCGTCACCTCGAAAAACGTCCTGCCGGACTTGTGCGCCCACAGCGCCATCGCCACGAACACGCCGAGCATGCCGCCATGAAAGGCCATGCCGCCCTTCCACGCCATGAAGATTTCCAGCGGATGCGCAAGGTAATAACCCGGCTCGTAGAACAACACCTGCCCCAGCCGCCCGCCGAGGACCACGCCGAGCACGCCGTAGAACAGCAGGTCGTCGATGTCCTGCGCGTTCATGTTGTGCCACGGCTGCACCGCGGCGCGGCGCCGACCCAGCCAGAGGAAGGCAACGAAACCGGCGAGGTACATCAGGCCATACCAGCGCACGGCCAGCGGGCCGACGGAAACGGCGATGGGGTCGAACTGGGGGTGGATCAGCATGGTAATTGTGTGTATCGAATAAAAGTCGGCGCTGGCGATGCGGCGCCTATTTCGGCGCCATGCTCTCCGGCATGCGCACGGCGATAACCTGGCCCCTGGCGCAGAGCTTGCCATCGGCCGTCACGGTGATGTCGACCACCACCTTCTTTTCCTTGATTTCCACGGCCCGGCCGCGCAGTTCCAGGGTCACGCCCTGCGGTGTCGGCGCCAGGTAATCCACTTTCAGCGAGCCGGTGACGAAGCGCAACGGCGGCAGCGAGCCCGGTTCGCGGCCGGCCGCGCGGTAGGCGGCGGCGGCCGCGGTTCCGGTGCCGTGGCAGTCGACCAGCGACGCGATCAAGCCGCCATAGACGAAACCGGGAATTGCCTTGTGCTCATCCCGCGGCAGGAAGTGCGCCACGGTTTCGCTGCCCGGATCCTTGCCGTCATCGGTCCAGTAAGTCTTGATCTGGTGACCACCGGGGTTGTTCCTGCCGCAACCGTAGCAGTGACTCAACTCGTCCGGATAGCAGTCCTGAATTGCCATTCTCATTGGTGACTTTCCTGAAAATCGACGGCCATGGGAATCATCGCCCGACGACAAACCAATCAAGCGCTCGCTCGACGTTCTGTCCGCGCAGATGGAAGCCGCCGTGGTTGCCGCCAACATCTTCGCTCAGTTCCGCTTTTGCCCCCTTGTCCTGCAACCACTTCTGGCTGCGGCGCATGGCCGGGCAGCCGTCGCGGTCGGGATTCGGATCGCCGGCGCCGCAATACAGCCACCAGCGCGTATTGGCAAACGGTGTGGCGCCGAAGCGACCGTTTTCGATCTCGCGATTCATCGGAAAATCGGGCGCCATGCCGCCGGCGTTGGCGACGACGTGGCGGAACAGCGGCCGCGGCGTGCGGCTGTCCATTGCCGCCAGCGCGTAAAGGTTGGCCGAGCCGCGCGAGAAGCCGTGGAGCAAGGTGTTCTCCGGGCGGGCATCGACCTGCGCCATGAGCGTTTCGATCTCGCGCCGCATCTCGGGCGGTGCGTAATAGTCGGCCGCCATCTGACCGCCACCGAACCACCATTGCAGGGCAATGATGCCAAGCTGGCGTTTTTGCGCGAAGGGTTGCCACTGCACGATCTCGTCGTGGGCCCAGCTGCCGGTGCCATGCAGGGTGACGATCCAACTCGCGGGCTGGGTCGTCGGTTGCCAGATCAGGGCGAAGCTGCGGCCATCGCGTGTGCGCTCGACGCGTGCGCCGAGACGCTGGGCTTCTGGCATGCGGCGCGAATTGGCGGCGGCGCGCGCCAGCAGTTCGTCGGTATCCCGGGCGGGCATGGCCGGTCCCTGGGCGAAGACCCATCCGGCGAAAAGGGCAGGCAGCAGTGGCAGGAGGCGGCGCATGTCGGGTGGCGCTTCGGCTAGAATTTGCGATTCTATCGCGGCGCATCCGCGCCCATCGCAGGAGTTTCCCATGCCCGCCTACCGCTCACGCACTTCCACCCACGGCCGCAACATGGCCGGCGCCCGCGCCCTTTGGCGCGCCACCGGCATGAAGGACAACGACTTCGGCAAGCCGATCATCGCGGTGGTCAATTCATTCACCCAGTTCGTGCCGGGCCATGTGCACCTCAAGGATCTCGGTCAACTGGTGGCACGCGAAATCGAGGCAGCCGGCGGCGTCGCCAAGGAATTCAACACCATCGCCGTCGATGACGGCATCGCCATGGGCCACGGCGGCATGCTGTATTCGCTGCCTTCGCGCGAACTGATCGCCGACTCGGTCGAGTACATGGTGAATGCCCACTGCGCCGACGCCATGGTCTGCATCTCGAACTGCGACAAGATCACCCCGGGTATGCTGATGGCCAGCCTGCGGCTCAACATCCCCACCGTGTTCGTTTCCGGCGGGCCGATGGAGGCGGGCAAGGTCAAGTGGCATGGCGAGTACCGCATGGTGGACCTGATTGACGCCATGATCGAGGCGGCCGATAGCCACAATTCCGACAAGGAAGTGGCCGCCATGGAGCGCTCGGCCTGCCCGACCTGCGGTTCCTGCTCGGGCATGTTTACCGCCAATTCGATGAACTGCCTGACCGAGGCACTGGGCCTGTCCTTGCCCGGCAACGGTTCGCTGCTCGCCACCCACGCCGACCGCGAAATGCTGTTCCGCAAGGCCGGCCATGTCGCAGTCGAGCTTTGCCAGCGCTGGTACGAAAAAGACGATGCCTCGGTGCTGCCGCGCTCGATTGCCAGTTTCGGTGCTTTCGAGAACGCGATCGCGCTCGACATCGCCATGGGCGGCTCGACCAACACCGTGCTCCATCTTTTGGCTGCGGCGCAGGAGGGCGGCATCGATTTCGACTTGGCCGACATCGACCGCATGTCGCGCAAGGTGCCCTGTCTCGCCAAGGTCGCGCCGGCGACCCAGAAATACCACATGGAGGACGTGCACATGGCTGGCGGCATCATGGCCATCCTCGGCGAGCTGGACCGCGCCGGGCTGATCAACCGCGATTGTCCGACCGTGCTCTACCCGACCATGGGCGAAGCGCTCGACTGCTGCGACGTGAAGCGCAACACCAGCCCCGGTGTGCACCATTTCTACCGCGCCGCGCCGGGTGGCGTGCCGACCCAGGTTGCTTTCTCCCAGAACCGCCGCTATCCGAAACTCGATCTCGATCGTGCCAACGGCTGCATCCGCGACAAGGCGCATGCTTACTCGACGGATGGCGGCCTCGCCGTGCTATACGGCAATATCGCCGAGAAGGGCTGCGTGGTGAAGACGGCCGGCGTCGACGACGCCAACCTCAAGTTCACAGGCCGCGCCCGCGTCTGCCAGTCGCAGGAAGAGGCCGTGGAGAAGATCCTTGCAGACCAGATCGTCGCCGGCGACATCGTGATCGTGGTGTACGAAGGCCCGAAAGGCGGTCCCGGCATGCAGGAGATGCTTTATCCGACCTCCTATCTGAAGTCGAAGGGCATGGGCAAGGTCTGTGCGCTGCTGACCGACGGGCGGTTTTCGGGCGGCACGTCGGGGCTGTCCATCGGCCATGCTTCGCCGGAGGCGGCGGCCGGCGGCGCCATCGGCCTGGTGGAAGAGGGCGACACGATAGAGATCGACATCCCCAACCGGCGCATCCATCTCGTCATCGAAAAGTCGGCGCTGGCAGCACGGCGATCGGCGATGGAAGGGCGTGGCGTGGATGCATGGAAGCCCATGGATCGCCAACGCGAGGTATCGGCCGCGCTCAAAGCCTATGCGGCAATGACGACTTCGGCCGATACGGGAGCGGTAAGGGATATTTCGCAGCTTCGTTGACCTGCGTCAATTATTCATCGATATATCAGCAGATACTTATCCGCGAATTGGTTGGGACTCTTTTTGGATGGGGAAGAATCATGAGGCACGTGTTCGCCCGAGTCGTATATGCAATGTGTTGTGCGAGCTGGCTGGTCGCCACCGGCCCGGTTCTGGCTGAGGAAGCAAAACCGGAACCCAAACCGCTCAAGCTCACCACCACCGCCGATCACACCAAGTTCAAGGAGTTGCAGAAGCAGTTCAACTCCGGCCCCGAGGTGACCAAGGCCTGTCTTGCCTGCCACACAGAGGCCGCGGGCCAGATCCATCGCACCAAGCACTGGAAGTGGGAATACCTGAATCCAGACACCAAGCAGACGTTGGGCAAGAAGACCGTCGTCAATAATTTCTGCATTTCGATCGCTTCGAACTACGCCTCCTGCACCAGTTGCCACGTCGGCTACGGCTGGAAAGACGCCAACTTCGACTTCAAGTCCGAAGAGAATGTCGATTGCCTGGCTTGCCACGACACCAGCGGCAACTACAAGAAGCCGCCCGGCCTGGCAGGCAATGTCGTTACCAAGGACATGGAGTTTCCGCCGGGCTCAGGCAAGATCCTAAAGGCCATCGACCTTTCCAAGATCGCGCAGAAGGTCGGCAAGACCAGTCGCGACACCTGCGGCGCCTGCCACTTCAACGGCGGCGGCGGCGACGGCGTCAAGCACGGCGACATGGACAGTTCGCTGGCGGCGCCGACCAAAGACGTCGACATCCACATGGACGCCGAAGGCCTCGACTTCACCTGTGGCACCTGCCACACCAGTTCGAGCCATGACGTCGCCGGCAGCCGCTACACGCCGACCGCGCAGGACAAGAAAGGCGCCCACATACGCGGCAAGGCCGACAAGGGCAACCCGGCCACCTGCGTCGCCTGCCACGGCAACGGCCCGCACAAGAAGGAAGCCCGCCTGAACCAGCACACGAACAAGATCGCCTGCCAGACTTGCCACATCCCGACCTATGCGCGAGGCGGCATCGCGACCAAGATGACCTGGGACTGGTCTACGGCCGGCAAGCGCGACGCTGAAGGCAAGCACATCACCAAGAAGGACGCCAAGGGCCGCATCACCTACGAATCGCGCAAGGGCGACTTCACCTTGGCCGAGAACGTCAAGCCCGAATACGCGTGGTTCAACGGCAACGTGCAATACACGCTGCTCGGCGACAAGATCGAGAAGACCGAGCAGCGCACCCAGATCAACAAGATGGGCGGCAGCGCTACCGACGGCAAGTCGATGATCTGGCCGATGAAGGTATTCCGCGGTTCGCAACCCTACGACCCGGTGAACAAGACCCTGATTACGCCGCACACCGCCGGCAACGACGACACCGGCTTCTGGAAGAACCTGGACTGGGACAAGGCGATTCCGGTCGGCATGAAGGATTCCGGCGCGCCGTACTCCGGCAAGTTCGACTTCATCAAGACCGAGATGTCCTGGCCGATCACACACATGGTTGCGCCCAAGGAAAAAGCCATGGGCTGCGTCGAATGTCACAGCAAGGACGGCCGGCTGGCCGGCATCAAGGGGGTGTACATCCCCGTCCGCGACAACAACAAGCTGGTCGACACCGCTGGCTGGATCATCGTTTTCCTGACGCTGTTCGGCGTCATCGGACATGGCGTCCTGCGCATCGTCACCGGCCGCAAGCATTGAGGAGTACTGAAAATGGCTGAACGTATCTACGTATTCAAGCGCTTCGAACGCTTCTGGCACTGGTCGCAAGCCGGCCTGATCATGTTCCTGATGCTCACCGCCTTCGACATCCACGGCACCTACACGATCTTCGGCTTCGAAAAGGCGGTGGCCTACCACACCATCGCCGCCTGGACGTTGATCGGCCTCTGGGTGTTTGCGATCTTCTGGCACTTCACCACCGGCGAATGGAAGCAATACATTCCGACCACGGAAAAGGTCGTCGCGATGGCGAACTATTACCTGTTCGGCATCTTCAAGAACGCGCCGCATCC
>JAIOPW010000183.1 GCA_021413665.1 Rhodocyclales bacterium
ATTCACCCGCGACGGCAAGTACGTGCTGGCCAGCCTGTGGGAGCGCAAGGCCGACGGCGGCGCGTTGATCGTGTTCGATGCGGCAACCTTCAAGGAGGTGAAGCGCATCCCGATGGACAAGCCGGTGGGCAAGTACAACCTTTACAACAAGATCAACCGCTCGGAGGGGACGAGCCACTGACGTGGCGGGGCGCTGCATCGCGGCGTCTGTTCAGGAACGCAAGCGCCGGAGAGTCAAGCCATGAGCCACAAACACCGCAATGTCCTGCAAGCGATCTACCACGATCCCGTCAGCGCCAACATACACTGGCGCGAAATCGAATCCTTGTTGCATCACCTGGGTGCCGAAATCGAGCCCGCCCACGGCGCACGTTATCGCATCACGCTGAACCGGCATGAATTCTTCGTGCATCATCCCCACCACGGCAACGAGTTCGGCAAGCCCGAAGTCAAGCATCTGCGGGAGTGCCTCGCGGCGGCAGGGGCCACGCTGTCGCGCTACGACGAGCGGGACAAGGGCTGACGGGCGTCGGCTACATGGCCTGGTAGCAGGTCGAGTTGGTCGTTGCCGTCCGGCACGAGGGATTGCCGACGTCCAGTCGATATCCCCTTGCCCTCATGCAGGCCTCGATGTCGTGGTTTCGCTGGTCGTCCGCCGCAGCCGACTTGCCGGCATTTTCCTTCTGTACCGCAAGCTGACAGTCCCACACTACCGAATCCAGGTTTTGTCCGCATCCGGTGATGGCAATACCCAATACGGCCATTCGCATTGCGGCGGTCATGGTCGCACCGTCGCGGCTCGTCACCGCAAAGTCCTTCCCGCGGCAAGGTTCAGGGTTTCCGGCTCCACTTGCCCTCGGCGTCGCGCAGCCACCAGCCGGATTTCCATTGCTTGTGCCAGCGCTCGCGCATTAGTTCCCAGATTTCCGGCTCGGCGTCGCGCCGGTGGTTGCTGTCGGCCAGGGCCTGGATCAGCGCCTTGCGCTCCTCGTTTTCCGCATCGATCAACTTTTCCGCGATCTGGCGTTTGGCCAGCGAGAATTTGGCGCTGTCGCGCAGGTAGATGAACCCATCCTTGCCCAAACCGATTTCACCGGCTTCGTAGAAGCGCACCAGACGCGAAGTTCGCTGCGCCAGTGCATGCTTGACGACGATAACCGGCGGCGTGCCGATGTCCAGGTTGATGGCCGGTTTGGCAGCGTCTTTGGCAGGATCGGCTGCGGAAACAGGAAGGGCGAGGCAGGCGAGCAGCAGTGCGAATCGTTTCATCGGGGGTTCCCTGGAGTCCTATTTACCGGCCAGCAGCGCCTTGAGATCGGCGGCGATGTTGGCCGGGGCTTCGCCATGCCGCAGCAACAATCGTAGTTTGCCCTGCGGATCGAAGGCATAGCTGCCGGTGGAGTGGTCGATGCTGTAGCTGCCGGGCGTCGATCCCGGCTGCTTCGCATAAAACACCTTGAAGTCCTTCGCCAGCGCGGCGATATTTTTTTCATCGGCATACAGGCCGAGAAAGCTCGGGTGAAACGCGGGCACGTATTGCGCGAGCAAGGCCGGCGTGTCGCGTGCCGGGTCAACGGTGACGAACAGCACCTGCACGCGTCGGGCGTCGTCGCCCATCAGATTCATCGCCTCGCGCATTGCGGACAGCGTGGTGGGGCAGACATCGGGACACTGGGTATAGCCGAAAAACATGACGACGGCCTTGCCGCGGAAGTCAGCGAGGCGCGCCATCTTGCCATTGTGATCGGTGAGGTTGAAATCCTTGCCCCAATCGACCGTCGACAGATCGGTGGAGATGAAACGCTGCGGCTCGGAACAGCCGGCCAGCAGCATTGCGACGCACAGGAGCAGGGCGGACAGCAGTTTCATGGCACGCAAAATGAGGGAATGTCGGGACAGCGCACAGTCTACCCGCTTTGCCAGCGGGCCTTGCCGTATACTTCGACACTTTTTGCGGGGCTAATGGTGAATTCGCATATCGTCACGGTTTCCGGGGGTGCGCCCAGGGCGCTTGCCAGAGCCTGGTTGTGGTTGGGGCTGATGGCACTGATCGGCTCCGGCCTGCTCGCCATTCTGCTGGTGTTGTCGCGCACGCCGGGCATCCAGGATGTATTCCCGCTGAAGGACTTTTTCCGCTCTGCACTGGTGGTGCACGTCGACCTGTCGGTGGCGGTCTGGTTCATGGCGTTTGCGGCAGTGATCTGGAGCGCGCTGGGACGCGACGGCATGGCGTGGCTGGGCTGGTCCGGCTTCGCGCTGGCGTCGATCGGGACGGCTGTGATGACGGTGTCGCCTTTCCTGCCCGGTGCGGATCCGGTACTCAACAACTACATTCCGGTGTTGCAGCAGAATGTGTTCTATGCGTCGCTATGGATCTGCGGCGCAGGTTTCAGCCTGGCCGTGCTGCGCGCCCTGATTACCACTTGGCCACGGCCCGCATTCGGTGTCCCGCTGCGGCTCGGCGCCTTCCTCGGTGCGGTGGCGGCAGCCCTTGCCCTGGCGGCCTTTGTCTGGTCCTGGGTCGTGGTACCGAGGGTCGAGGAAAAGATCTACTTCGAGGTGTTGTTCTGGGGCGGCGGACATACGCTGCAGTTCCAGCATGCACTGTTGATGGTGGTGGCCTGGCTGTGGATTGCGGCCCATCTCGGACGGCCTGCCGTGGCATCGCCGCGCGCGCTCTCGGCGATGTTCTGGATTGCGGCCCTGCCATTGCTGGTAGTGCCGGCGATCTACCTGACGATTCCGGCGGGTGAACTGCCGCACATGGAACTCTTCGCCAAGCTGATGATCTGGGGCCATCCCTACATGGCGCCGCTGATCCTGGTCGGCTTCCTCAGTCTGTGGGCGACGCGCAAGACTCCCGCCCACGCCGCCAAGTCGGCTTTCATCGCCTCCTTTTCGCTGTTCGCCGTGGGCGGTGTGCTGGCCTACATGATCCAGGGCGTCAATGTCGTCATCCCGGCGCACTACCACGGCTCAACCGTTGGCGTGACTCTGGCTTTCATGGGCCTGGCCTATGTTCTGCTGCCGCAATTGGGCTTCGGCGAGGTCGAGGGCGGCATGGCGCGCTGGCAGCCCTACGTCTATGGCGGCGGGCAACTGATACATGTTCTCGGCCTGGCCTGGTCGGGTGGCTATGGCGTGCAACGCAAGGTGGCGGGTGCTGAGCAGGCGCTGACCACGCTGCCGCAGAAGATCGGCATGGGCATGATGGGTGCGGGGGGGCTGATAGCGGTGATCGGCGGCATCATGTTCGTCCTGGTCTGCCTCAAACTCATGGCGCGGCGCCAGCGTTGAGAAGACGCCTGGAGGAGCTTGATCGGCGGCTTCGCGCCGGAAGGTTGCGATGGGCAATGGAAACGGGGGCGCGAAGCCCCCGTTTCCATTGCTGCGATGCTGCGTGGATCAATACACGTCGTGCTGGGTATTGTTCACGTTGAACTTGCCGGTCGGTGTGATCAGCTTGGGATCCTTGATCACGGCCTTCAGCGCCCGTGTCTTGTCATCGACGACGACGATGGCGGAGATCTTGTCCTTGGCGCTCCATACCGAGAACCAGACTTCGTCGCCGGCCCTGTTGTACTCGGGCTGGACGATGCGCCTGGCGCCGTCATCCTTGATGCCGGACCATTCGCCGATCGGCAGCACTTCGAAGCCCTCATTCAGGTGGTCGATGTTGAACACGGCGATCGACTGGCTGATCTTGGCCTCCGGATTCAGCGGGGTATCGACCCAGAGGTTCTTCGACTTCGGATGGGTCTTGATGAACAGCGAACCGCCGCCTTGGGCCTTGAGTGTTTGCACTACCTTCCAGGCCTGGTCCTTGTGCTTCACCGGGTCGGTACCGATCAGGCTGACCGTCTCGTCGCCGAGGTGGCTGGTGGCCCAGACCGGGCCGAACTTCGGATGGACGAAGTTGGCGCCGCGACCGGGGTGCGGTACCTTGCCGACGTCAATCAGGGCGGTCAGCTTGTCTTCCCTGGTGTCGACCACGCCGATCTTGTTCGAGGCATTGGCCGCGACCATGAAGTAGCGCCCGGTCGAATCCATGCCGCCGTCGTGGAGGAATTGCGCCGCGTTGATGGTGGTGATCCTCAGGTTGGTCAAATCCTTGTAATTGACTACCAGAATCTTGCCGGTTTCCTTGGCGTTGACGAGGAACTCCGGGTTGTAGTGGGACGAGACGATCGCCGCGACGCGGGGCTCCGGATGGTATTCCTGGGTGCCGACCACCATGCCGCGGGTCGATTCGATGCGCAGCGGCTTCAGGGTGTCGCCTTCCATGATGACGAACTGCGGCGGCCAGTAGGTCCCGGCAATCGCATACTTGTCTTCATAACCCTTGAACTTGGAAGTTTCGACCGAACGCGCTTCGAGACCCACCTTGATTTCGGCGACGCTCAATGGCGTTTCCATCCACAGGTCGATCAGGTTGATGCGCGCATCGCGACCGATGACGTAGAGGTAGCGACCGGATTGCGA
The DNA here is from genome assembly GCA_021413665.1 of Rhodocyclales bacterium. Classification (GTDB taxonomy): domain Bacteria; phylum Pseudomonadota; class Gammaproteobacteria; order Burkholderiales; family Rhodocyclaceae; genus Sulfuritalea. The sequence goes on from JAIOPW010000183.1 coordinate 4,483, forward strand.
CATGCGCGAAATATGCACCGCATAGCCGGTCTTGATGATGGTGACGATCTTCTTGGTCTTGCCATCGATTAGCGCGATCTCGCCGGCATCACGCAAGGTGACGGAGAACAGATTGCCCAGATCGAGATCGTTCAGCTTCTTCGTCGGGCGCTTGCTCGGCGGTATCAGCATCTTCATCGAGGCCAGCATTTCCTTCATGCCCCATTCGGGCGGCGTCGGCGGCTCCTGCTGGATGTAACGCGCCATCAGGTCAACTTCGGCATCGGTCAGTTCGCCCGAGGTACCCCAATTCGGCATGCCTCCGGGGGAGCCGTACTTGATGAAGACCTTGAGGTATTCAGTTCCGCTGACAATCGTCTTGTCGGTGGTCAGCGGCTTGCCGGTGGCGCCCTTGCGCAGCACGCCGTGACAGCCGGCGCAGCGCTGGAAGTAGATGTTCGAACCTATCTGAAACTCCGCCTCGGTCATCGGGGGAGCCTTGGGGTTGCTGTTCTGGTGGACGATCGCCGCGCCGACGGGCGAGGAGTCGCCGGCCTGGTAGCTCTTCTCGGACGGCGCTCTTTGTTCTTGGGTCTTGACCTGGGCCATGACCGTGGCGGCCCCCAGTGTCAGTGCAATGATCAGTCCGGCCTTGTGCCAGAACGTGCGATCGGTAGTTCTCATACTGTATCCCCCTGAATTGTTCATGTTTAATATACATATCGCATACCGCGATGGCGGAATGTGCCCGATCCGGATTTTTGGTTCGTTGATGAATATCAAGGCCGCGAGTGAATTCCTCAGATATTTTGATAAGCTCCGAGGTGGACCTTCGGATACAAATCCCGGCTGACAGGCTCTGGGAACAATAAGCACATGGGGGGAGACAGATGTCGGTGAGAAGCTGCGTGGACAAGAAGCGGCTGTTGAGGGAGCTTCCGCTGTTCTGCGACCTCGCTTCGGAGAATCTTGGTGAACTGGAGAGCGGGTCGCAAATCCTGGCGTGTCAAAGGGGGCAGACCATCTACATGGTCGGCAATCCGGCGAGGCGGATGTACATCGTTCTTTCCGGTCAGGTAAAGCTCTCCGTGGCGAGCAATCGGGGCAACGAGAAAGTCATCGATGTGATCGAGGCCGGGCGGTCATTCGGCGAGGCCGAGCTCTTCGGCGGCCAGCGCTACCTTGCCGGGGCTCAGGCGGTAAAGCCGACACAGTTGCTGTGCATTTCCGGGGCACACCTGCGCCGCGCCATGAAAATGGATTCGCGTATCGCGGTACGCATCATCAGGGTGCTGTCGCAACGCCAGATCGAGATGGAAGCCGAGCTTGCTGCGAGCCATTTGAGTTCCGGCAACCAACGACTGCTGGACTTTTTCCTCGGCTTGGCCGGCCCGGGCCGCGACCTTGTCGGGGAAACGCAGGTGACCATCGGTATCAGCAAACGGCTTTTGGCCTCGCGCTTTGACATGCAGCCGGAAACGCTGTCACGCACGTTGCGCGAGTTGTCCGACGCCGGCTTGATCGCGGTCGATGGGGGCCGCATCCGCTTGTTCAACGCCCGGATCGGGCGCTACCTTGCGGATGAATCCTTTTCGCAGGCGATCGTCCTGCCTGAACTCAACCGCCTTTCGCACGCGGGTGCGGGGGGGTATCCGACATTTGCCGATTCAGCCGGCCCACCCGGGTTGATTGCGGAGTTCGGGCCCGCGTGTGACGCGATCAACATGGCCGGACGCCAGCGTATGTTGTCGCAGCGTATGGCGAAATCATGGTTGATGCTGGAGCGCGGTGTGTTGTCGCGCCGGGCGAGGCTGATCCTGCGACAATCGATCAGTTTGTTCGACATCCAGCTCAATGAGCTGGCCACCCGCTCGAACAGCGCCGAGATTTGTACCGCTCACGCCGGCCTCAAGGAGGCGTGGCAGCCCTACCGCGCGCTGCTTGATTCCGAGCCGACCCGTAAAGGTGCGCTGGAACTGTTCAGCATCAACGAAGAGGTGCTCGCTGCGGCGCAAAGGCTGACGTTGAGCTTCGAGAAGGCCGACGGCACCGCAAAGGGCCGGCTGGTCAATCTGGCCGGGCGGGAACGCATGCTGTCGCAGAGCATGGTCAAGTACTTCATGTTTCGACGCATGGGCATACGGGTATCGAAATGCCGGGCGAAACTTGAAGACGCAAACAATGAGTTTTCCGCCGCCTTGGTCGAACTCACCTCGGTGACCCAGGGCAAGCCGCGGATCACCGCTGAACTGGACCGGGTGAGCGGGTACTGGGGCATCTTGCGGTCGGCGTTGGCGGTCGGGAACGACATGGAATTCGCCGCCACGGCGCGCAAGGCGTTTACTGCGAGCGAGAACCTGCTACAGCGGATGGACAAAGCCGTCGAGCTGTGCGCTGGACTGCCCGGCTGAGATACCGGGGCAAGCCAGCGCATCGCCCTTACTGCTTCGGTTGGAAGGCCATCGAGCGGGCCGAGATGGTGAAGGCGTCGGAGAAGCACATGCCTTCCTCGGCACCCTGACTCTTTAGCGTCGGGAAGATGGCCTCGACCATCTTGACCGAACCGCAGGCATAGATTTCGTGGCCCCTGAGGTCGGGGAAGTCTTCCAGGATGGCTTCATGTACCAGACCGGTGCGACCGCTCCACTGGTCTTCCGGCGCGGCATCCGAGAGTACCGGGATGAAGTGGAAGTTGTCGTGCTCGCGCGCCCAGCCGGTCGGCAGCTCGGGCAGATAGAGGTCGGCCAGCTTGCGTACGCCCCAATAGAGGTAGATGGGGCGCTTGAGGCCGCGATGGAAGGCATCTTCGACCATGCTCTTGACCGGAGCAAAACCGGTGGCGCCGGCAACGAAGACGATCGGGCGCTCGGATTCGCGCAAGGCGAAATCGCCCAGCGGGCCATCGAACCTGACGGTATCGCCTACCTTCATCTGTTCGAACACATGAGTGGTGAAGCGACCCCCAGGCATCAGGCGGATCTGCAGTTCGATCAGGTCCGCCTGGTGCGGCGGATTGGCGAAGGAGAAAGCGCGGCGCTGGCCATCGTTGAGGATGATGTTGATGTACTGCCCGGCCTTGAAGGGAACGTGCTTTCCGGCCGCCAGCTTGAGCATGACCCGCATGACGTCGTGGGTGAGCTTTTCCATCTTCACCACATGGGAGGTGTATTCGCGGCTGGCGACGGCCAGGGCCGGCGCGTCATAGTCGATTTCGACATTCCCCAGCGCGGTGGCGCAGCACAGCAGCACCTTGCCTGCGGCCCGCTCTTCCGCGGACAGGGCGCTCGGCTGGTAGAGACCGGGGTCTACGTTGCCGCTGAGCACCGTGCATTTGCAGTTGCCGCAGCCGCCATTGCGGCATTCGTAGGGCAGGTTGATATCCTGGCGCAGGCCGGCATCGAGCAGGGTCTCGTCGAAGCGGATGGCGACCGCCCTGTGGTCTGGGCGGAAGGTGACAGTGGCTTCGGCTTTGCCGGCGCCCATGCGCTTGGGTGGTAGCCAGGGGGCGAGGAACAGCAGCAGCGACAAGCCGACGATGCCGAACCACAGATGCAGGGGATTGACGACATAGACCAGCGCCAGCACCGGCATCTGGAACCAGTCGAAAGCGATGTTGGTCGGCACCACCAGCAGGTTGGCCTCGCCACCCTGGCTGACCACGGGTTTCACCAGTGCCAGTACCACGAACATCAGGGTGAAGGCGATGGCGATCGGACGTGGTGGATTGACGTGCGCCCGCGGCACCCGTTGCACATGTATCCAGGCGAGGACGCCGGCGATCAGCGGCGCACCGATGTGGATAAAGGCAAGAAGGGTAAACAGCCGGCTGGTGACGTTTTCCTGATAGATGAAATTGCGGATCAGGGTGCCGTTGAACATCGGCAGGATGTCGAACCATTCGGCGGTGGCCACTACCACGAACTGAGCCAGCTTGTCCCACACCAGCATGAAGCCGTTGAGTCCGGAAATATATACCAGCCAGATCAGGGCGACGCCGGTGGCCCAGGAAAACCACCTGAAGCCGCGGTAGCGGTCGTAGGCGAAGTGCCGCAGCATGTGCAGCAGCATGGTCAGGATCATGCCGTCGGTGGCGTAGCGATGCACGCTGCGCATGATGCCGCCGGCCCACCACTGGTTGTGGGTGATGCGCTCCACCGATTCGTAGGCATCGTGCACCGCGGTATCGGTGAAGATGTAGAGGTAGAGTCCGGTGCCGATCAGCAGCCAGAACTGCCAGAAACTGATGGTGCCCAGATGGTAGAAAGGGTTGATCTTCTCGCCGAAAGCGACATTGAACAGGTTCTCGGCGCGCATGAAGAACCAGCGCACGAGTTTTTGGAGGAGAGTCAGCATGGTCTTTGTCCGCGCAGAAGGATGGGGATTAACGTGGAATACGCTCGTTGTGATGAACGAAGTACCCCGTCAGTGTCGAGCGTAGCGAGCCAACATCCGCAGCGACGCGCCAGCTATGCCGGCCGTCTTGCTGCGCAGGAGCTTCATCAGTCACCCCCGCCCGGGCGGGGGTTGGGGGGTGGGGGAGTTCAATGCGCATTTGTCTTTGCATTTACTGGAAGAACAGGCCGCCCTTGTCGGGGTTGAAGTCGACCACCAGCACCTGCGCCGGCTTCAGCGTGACTTGCGCTTCCTTGACGAAGTTGAAGCCTGGATTGACCAGGTTGTCGTTCATCTTGACCGCGAGCTGGTAAGTGCCGGCTTTCACCTCGAAGCGCTTGTAGACGGTGGAGATGCCGTCCTTCGATAGTCCGGTGGGATGCATTACCGTTTCGAACATCTGCTTGCCGTCGAGTTCGAGCACCAGCTTTATGTCGGAGCGGCCGCGCGGACAATCCAGCGGCGCGCGCATGTTGGGCGGCAGCTTGGCCAGCTCTTCGGGCGTGCGCCTGCGACACTCGCGACCGCCGAGGTGGCTCATCGACAGCTTGATGAGGGCAACGTCGCCCGGAATCTGCCTGTAGGTGGGCGAGGTCGAGAAGTAGCCGATGAAGGTGGCGAATGCGCCGTACAGGATTATCTGCCCGACGATGGCGGCGGGTTTAGCCATGATGAGTTCCTTCGCAGGGCCGTCCCAAGATGGAACAGCCAGGGGTATGGAGCGGGCATTGCCCGCGGACTATCGTCACCCCCTGGAAGGGGGATGGGGGGAAGGTGGTCATGTTCTTCTCCGGGAGTAGGCGGGAGGCCTGGTGCTTGCTGTGGTTTCTGATTCGAGTTTGGCCCTGAAGGCGCTGACGGCGGCGGCGAGTTGCTTGCCGTCGGTGCGCGATGCCTCGACGAGTTGCAGGCGGTCCAGGGGTACCAGCGCGCGCAGATGCGGTTC
>JAIOPW010000054.1 GCA_021413665.1 Rhodocyclales bacterium
AGACGATGCAGCACCGAGAGCAGCATTTCGATGTCCTGGAAATGCAGGCCCGTGGTCGGTTCGTCGAGGATGTAGAGCGTGCGCCCGGTGTCGCGCTTGGACAGTTCCAGCGCCAGCTTGACGCGCTGCGCCTCGCCGCCCGACAGCGTGGTGGCCGACTGGCCGAGCTGGATGTAGGAAAGGCCGACATCGACCAGCGTCTGCAGCTTGCGCGCGACCACCGGCACCGCGTCGAAGAATTCACGCGCCTGCTCCACGGTCATCTCCAGCACTTCGTGGATGGTCTTGCCCTTGTAGCGTACTTCCAGCGTCTCGCGGTTATAGCGCTTGCCGTGGCAGACGTCGCAGGGCACGAAGATGTCGGGCAGGAAATGCATCTCGACCTTGATCATGCCGTCGCCCTGGCAGGCCTCACAGCGCCCGCCCTTGACATTGAAGGAAAAGCGCCCCGGCGAATAGCCGCGCTCGCGTGATTGCGGCACGCCGGCGAAGAGCTCGCGGATCGGTGTCAGCAGGCCCGTGTAAGTGGCCGGGTTGGAGCGCGGCGTGCGGCCGATCGGGGACTGGTCGACATTGATCACCTTGTCGAAGAATTCGAGGCCCTCGATCTCCCGGTGCGGCGCCGGTTCGGTGGCTGAACCATAGAGGTGGCGCGCAGCCGCGGCATACAGCGTGTCGTTGATCAGGGTCGACTTGCCGGAGCCGGACACGCCGGTGATGCAAGTCAGCAGGCCGACGGGAATGGCGAGGTCGACCTGCTTCAGGTTGTTGCCGCTGGCGTTGCGGATGCGCAGCTCGCGCAGCGCATTGGGCGGCGAGCGCCTGGCCGGGATCGCGATCTCGCGCCGGCCCGAAAGAAAGGCGCCGGTCATCGATGCGCTGTTGGCCGCCACCTGCGCCGGCGTGCCTTCGGCCACCACGCGGCCGCCGTGTTCGCCGGCGCCGGGACCCATGTCCACCACGTAGTCTGCGGATTCGATGGCTTCCAGGTCGTGCTCGACCACGATCACGGTGTTGCCGAGGTCGCGCAAGTGGAAGAGGGTTTCCAGCAGGCGCGAGTTGTCGCGCTGGTGCAGGCCGATCGAGGGCTCGTCGAGCACGTACATGACACCCGTCAGGCCCGAGCCGATTTGCGAAGCGAGCCGGATGCGCTGTGCCTCGCCGCCGGACAGGGTTTCCGCCGAACGGTCGAGCGAGAGGTAATCGAGGCCGACGTTGATCAGGAAGGACAGCCGCGCGGTGATTTCCTTGAGGATCTTCTCGCCGACCTGGGCCTTCTGCCCGGCAAGCTGCAGCAGGTTGAAGAAGTCGCGGCACTGGATCAGCGATAGCCGGCTGATGTCGGAAATGGTCTTGCCGCCGATAAAGACGTGACGGGCCTCGCGCCGCAGGCGCATGCCGCCGCATTCGGGGCAGGGCTTGTTGTTGAGGTATTTCGACAACTCCTCGCGCACCGCCATCGAATCGGTCTCGCGGTAACGCCGCTCCAGGCTGGGAATGATGCCCTCGAAGGGATGCGTGCGGTCGAAGCGCGTGCCTTTCTCGTTGAGGTAGCGGAACTTGATCTGGTCCTTGCCCGAGCCGTAGAGCACGATGTTGGCGGTTGCCACCGGCAGTTTTTCAAACGGGGCATTGGTGTCGATGGTGTAGTGGGCGGCGAGCGATTCCAGCATCTGGAAATAGAACTGGTTGCGCCGGTCCCAGCCCTTGATCGCGCCCGCGGCAAGGCTCAGGTGCGGGTAGGCCACCACGCGCGCCGGGTCGAAGAACTGGATCTGGCCCAGGCCGTCGCACTTCTGGCAGGCGCCCATCGGATTGTTGAAGGAGAACAGGCGCGGTTCGAGTTCCTGCAGCGCGTAGTTGCAGACCGGGCAGGCAAATTTCGAGGAGAACAGGTACTCCTTGCCGGTGTCCATTTCGACCGCCAGGGCGCGACCCTCGGCATGCATCAGCGCGGTCTCGAAGCTCTCCGCGAGGCGCTGGCGCACGTCGGGCCGCACCTTGAGCCGGTCGACCACGATGTCGATGCTGTGCTTGTGGGTCTTGGCCAGTTTCGGCAGGGCGTCGATGTCATGCACCTTGCCGTCGACCCGCAGGCGGACGAAGCCCTGTGCCCGCAATTCGGCGAAGAGGTCGAGTTGCTCGCCTTTGCGGTCGGCCACTACCGGGGCGAGGATCATCAGTTTCGTGTCTTCCGGCAGGGCCAGCACGTGGTCGACCATCTGCGACACACTGTTGGCTTCCAGCGGCAGGTCGTGGTCGGGACAATGCGGCGTGCCGGCGCGGGCGTAGAGCAGGCGCAGGTAGTCGTGGATTTCCGTGACGGTGCCGACGGTGGAGCGCGGGTTATGGCTGGTGGCCTTCTGCTCGATGGAGATCGCCGGCGAGAGGCCTTCGATCAGGTCCACGTCGGGCTTTTCCATGAGCTGCAGGAACTGTCGCGCATAGGCCGAGAGCGACTCTACGTAGCGCCGTTGGCCTTCCGCGTAGAGCGTGTCGAAGGCGAGCGAGGACTTGCCCGAGCCGGACAGGCCGGTGATGACCGTCAGCCGGTTCCGCGGCAGGTCGAGGTTGATGTTCTTGAGGTTATGTGTTCGCGCGCCGCGAATCTTTATGAATTCCATGATGCGGGATCGGGGTTGGGGCAACCGGAGAATATACCCCGCTGGCGATTCGATAGCCACCAGCCCAAACTGATGCAGCCGTCCGGCCGGATCAGTTCGGTTCGCGGCTGGGGGTGGGTGGCAGCAGCGGGCGCAGCCAGCCGAACAGCGGCGGCCGGCCGTGGGCGAACTCCGGTAGCAGGTTCATGTCGGTGATGATCCGCGCCGAGTCTCGCCCTTCGGAATGTGCGATGTAGTCCTGCGCGCTCTGCAGCGGATCATTGACCAGCCGGGCGGCGACGCCGCCGTCGGCGAAGAGGGCATCGTCGAATGCGGGCCGCTCGCCGATCCTGCTTGCGCGCAGCACCTGTTCGGCGTCGGGCCGCTTGGCCAGCGGCTGATCGCTCATATAGATGAAGCCCTTGTAGCGGACTACGTGCGGGAACACTTCGAGTGCGGTCCGGTAGGCGTCGATGCTGGCCGTCGAGTTGCTCGCCAGAACGCCGCCGGGTTTGAGATGGGCCTTCACCTCGCGCAGGTAGTCGGCCGACAGCAGTTGCGTCGTGTAGGCGCGCCAGTGCCAGGTCGTGTTCTGGAACACGAGGTCGAAGCGCTCATCCGGGTGCGCCCGCAGCCAGCGCCGGCCGTCGTCGATCTTGATGCTGACGCGGGGGTTGGACAGCAGTGGTGCGACATCCGGATAACGCCCGATCAGTTCGAGGTAGCCCGGATTGATCTCGATCACCTTGACGGCTTCGATGCCCGGCATGCCTTCGATGGCGCGGGTCCACGCCCCGCTGCTGAGGCCGACCACCAGGGCAAGGCGCGGACCGGGATGCATCACCGCCATCAGGTAGGCGCGGTCGAGTTCGTTGGAATTGATGTCCATGTCGACGTTGACCCGGCCGTCGTAGGCATTGCCGCCGAAAGTGACGTCGCCACCCTGTCCGCGGGGCGGCTTGAGCACGTGAATGATGCCGTGCCTGTTCTGTATCACGTGCCGGATCTGTTTCTTGTCCGCGCCCCACGAGTCGGCGAGCGGAATGACAAGGGCGGGCGGCAGGACGATTGAACTCGCGCCGAACGCCACCAAGGCGGCCGGTGCTACCCATGCGATACCGGGTCGCCACCAGGCGAATGCCCAGGCCAGTACGCCGAGGGCGGCGGTAAGAACACCGATCAGCGCCAGGGTGGTCTCGACGTCGATGTGGTCGAGAAGCCAGAAGCCGGTGACGATCGGCCCGAGGCTGGAACCCATGACGTTTCCAAGGTAGATCCGGGATACGGACCTGCCCACCTGCCCGGAATCACCCTGCGAGCCCAAATGATGGACGATGGGGAACAGCACACCCTTGAGTCCCGCCGTCAGGGCAATCATGAAGACCAGGAGTGGCAGTCGGATCGGCGCATAGGGCAGGATGACCGGTCCGAGATACAGTGCCGCGAGATCGACTGCGGCCGCGACGAACAGGACCATCCCCGCCGAGCGCAGCAGGTCGACGCTGTTCCGGCACAGGCGGCGTCCGCCAATCGCGCCGAGGGCAATCCCGATGAGGAAAGCCGCAAGAACCAGGGAAAACGCGTGGGGCCGCCCGCTTTGGCCGAAGGAGACGAGGCGCACCCAGACGATTTCCTGGCTGAGGCTCAGGAAGCCGATGCTGAAGGACAACAACAAGGCAAGGTGGCGCATGCTATTTGCGGACCAGCGCGCTGGCCACGATGGCGCTGGCAGTGAGGTTCATGGCGGCCGCGATGGCTATGGTCTGGCGCACATCGAACCAGTAGAAGAGGAAAAATCCGACGGCGATCGCACCGATGGCGGCGCCCAGGGTATTGATGAAATAGAGTGTGCCGGTGGACACCCCGACATTTCCGGAACTCCGGAAGGCATTGGCGATCAGCATCGGCAGCGTCGCCCCCATGCACAGGGTCGGCAACAGCAGGAGGGTGAAGCTGAGCAGTGCGGCGGCCGGGCGGTCGAGCCCGCTGAACAGGTGGCCACTCCAAACCAGCAGGTCGGCGCTGATCAGGCCATAGGCGGCGATGGCCGCCTCGAAGAGGCAAAACGCGAGCAGGATGCGGCGCGGGAAGCGGTCGGCCAGGATGCCGCCGAGCACTGCACCGACGCCGAGGCCGAACATGAAGGTGGAGACGACAATCGTGACCGACTCGATGTCTACCCCGACAATCACGAACAGCAGGCGCTGCCAGGTCACCTGATAGACCAGCGCAGCGATTCCGGACAGAAAGAAAGCCATCGCAATGCGGGTCGTTCCTATCGATCTTTCGCCTCCCATTCCCCGTCCTTCTCTTGTTGGAGTTGCCTCGCGAACAGCGGCTTTACCTGACGGCTCTGTTGGAGCCAACGTCGTACCCGGTTCCGGGAGGCAGGCCGAAGGGGGGAATTCGTTTGCCATGGAAACAGGCAGGCCAAAACACCCTCGACAGTCCGGGATAATGCCGCCATCAAGTCCTTTCGGCAAATGCGCATGACTCGGGGCCGCGGAATTGACTGTCGCGCATGGCTCCGGGATACTCACGCCAGTTCCATCGCAGCGTTCTTCCACTGGAGATTCGTCGTGCGCCTTTCTCTCACCGGTGCCGCCGGCATCGGCAAGACCACCCTGGCTAGGGCACTTGCAGCCCGCTTCAAGGCGCCGCTGCTGGGGGAGAACTTCGGCGGCATCGTGAGCGCCTTCAACGCCGAGGCCCGGCCCGGTGACGAGGTGGCGCGGGTGCGGCGCCGCGCCAATTGCCGTGCGGCGTGTCTCGACTGGCTGCGGCAACGAGAGTCACAGTATCTCGCCCATCCCGGCTTCATCGAAGACCGCTGCGCCATCGACGTCCTGTTCCGCTGGCTGCTGGAAAATCTTTCCGACGCCGACAACGGAGAAACGCAACGCATGATCGAACTGACCCGAGCGCTGCTGGCGACGACCGATTTCGTCGTGATCCCGCCGCTGGCGCTCACGGAGCAGGTACAGAACGAGGAGGGATTGGTCCGGGTGGGTTCGTTCAGCCGCCTGTTTCGCGCGCAATCGCTCGCTCTGGGCATCGCCGGCCAGTTGCTTGAGCCTTCGCGCCTTATCGTCATCCCCGATGATCGGCAAACCCTGGAGGAGCGCATGCGGTTTGTGCTGATCCGCGTCGCGCCGGATGAACGGGGCGAGTGACCGGTCTGCCCCCCAAGCCAACGGGATTCGGATGTTTGTGCATTAAAATGCGCCGTTGCGCAGCGCTACCGGGTCTCCGGTGACTTGATCTCCCGGAAAACCACTGAACTCAATGCTTTCCCCCACTCCAGACGCCATGACTCGCGAGGAGAAGCGCGCCGGCGCTTCTCTCGCCGCGATTTTCGCGCTGCGCATGCTCGGGCTGTTCCTGATCCTCCCGGTATTTGCGATCCATGCCCGGAGCATTCCGGGCGGTGACGATGCGACCCTGGTAGGCATCACGTTGGGAGCGTATGGCCTGACCCAGGCGATTTTCCAGATTCCTTTTGGCATGGCGTCGGACGCCTTTGGCCGCAAGCGGGTCATCGTTTTCGGTTTGCTGCTGTTCGCCGTCGGGTCGGTGGCGGCGGCCCTGGCGACGGATGTCTGGTGGACGATTTTCGGCCGCATCGTACAAGGCGCCGGCGCGATTTCGGCCGCCGTCACCGCATTGGCCGCGGACCTGACGCGCGAACAGCATCGCACCAAGGTGATGGCCATGATCGGTTCGTCGATCGGTCTGGTTTTCGCCCTATCGCTGGTCGCCGCACCCGCGCTTTACGCCGCGATCGGCATGGACGGATTGTTCTGGATGACGGCGATCCTGGCCGTCGCCGCCATCGGTCTCGTCACCCATGTCGTGCCGCCGGCGCCACCGCCGCCGGCCGGTCCCAAGCCTCCGTTTCGCGATGTGCTGTTCGATACCCGCCTGCTACGTCTCAACTTCGGCATCTTCACCCTGCACATGGTTCAGATGGCGATGTTCGTCGTCGTTCCCGGCCTGCTGCTGCGTTATGGCGACCTGCCGCTGGCATCGCACTGGAAGGTCTATCTGCCCGCGGTGCTGGCGTCTTTCGTGCTGATGGTACCGGCGATCATCTATGCGGAAAAGCGCAACCAGATCAAGCCGGTCTTCGTTTTCGCCATCGCCCTGCTGGTGGTCACTCTGGCGGCAATGTGGGTCGGCAGCACCAATTTCAACGTGGTGGCGGGGGGCCTGCTCAGTTTCTTCGTCGCCTTCAACATTCTCGAAGCCATGCTGCCCTCGCTGATTTCCCGCATTGCGCCGCCGAATGCCAAGGGCGCGGCGCTGGGCGTGTACAACACGACGCAGGCCTTCGGCCTGTTTCTGGGTGGCGCGTTGGGCGGCTGGCTGCTGAAGAATTACGACGCCGGCGCCGTGTTCATGGGTGGCGCGGCGATGGCCGCCATCTGGCTGGTCGCAGCGGCCACCATGCCGCCAGTGCCGGTGCGTCGGCCGATTCTCGCAACAGCGGCGCCGACGCCGGCGGCGCATGGCATACTTGGCGGCAAAACCTGAGGAGGAAATCGCATGGCGTCAGTCAATAAGGTCATCATCGTCGGCAACCTGGGCAAGGATCCGGAGGTGCGCTACACGCCGAACGGCGACTCGGTGACCAATGTCACCATTGCCACCACCGACACCTGGAAAGACAAAGGCACCGGCGAGAAGAAGGAAGCCACCGAATGGCATCGCGTGGTGTTCTTCGGCAAGCTGGCCGAGATCGCCGGCCAGTACTTGAAGAAGGGTCGCCAGGTGTATGTCGAAGGCGCCCTGCGCACCCGCAAATGGACGGACAAGGAAGGCCACGAACGCTACACGACGGAGATCGTCGCCAATGAAATGAAGATGCTCGGCTCCCGCGAGGGCATGAGCGACGCGCCGCCGCGCGAGAGCGGCGGCGGTGCCGGAGGCAATCGCCCGGCAGCGACGCCGCAGCCGGCGGGCGGCACCTTCAATGATTTCGAGGACGACATTCCGTTCTGACGCCTGCGCCGGTCGGGGATAGTGTTTGCCGGACGGGTCATGCGGGGTGGACATGCCTGAAAAACTGAAACTCCTGTCCTGGCGCGATATCGTCTTTGTCGCGCTGCCTTCCTTGCTGCTGATCGCGGGCGCATTCTGGCTTGCGGCGCAGTTCATCAAGCCGGCGCCGCCCGACAAGCTGATCATCAGCACCGGTGGCGAGGGCGGCGCCTACCAGCGTTTCGCCGCGCGGTACAAGGACGCGTTGGCCGGCTATGGCATCGCGCTGGTGGAGAAGCCCTCCGCCGGGTCGACCGAAAACCTTGCCCGTCTGCGAGACCCCGATTTTGAGGTCGATGCCGCCTTCATCCAGGGCGGCACGGCGCATCCGGTCGAAGACGATGCACTGGTTTCGCTGGGGGACTTCTATTACGAGCCGCTGTGGATTTTCTACCGCGACGGGGCCGTGGGCAGCGGCGACAAGGTACTCGAGCTCAGGGGCAAGCGCGTCGCCATCGGCGGCGAGGGCAGCGGCACGAATCAACTCGCCAGGGAACTGCTGGCCGCCAATGGCCTCGATGCGAAGAACACGCGCCTGATCGAGGCCGGTGGCCTGGGTCTGGTGGAAAAGCTCGGAAAGAGCGAAATCGATGCCGTGTTCGTTGTCGGGCCGACGCAATCGTCGCTGGTGTGGTCGCTGCTCTATACGCCGGGTGTGCGGCTGATGAACCTGGCGCATGCCGAGGCCTATGCCCGGCGCTTTCCCCATCTGGCGCGCCTGGTGCTGCCGCGCGGGGCCATCGACCTGACACTGGACATTCCAGCGCAGGATGTGCAACTGGTATCGCCGATGGCCACCCTGCTGGTGCGCGAGGATACGCATCCAGCCCTGATCGACCTGCTGATGCAGGCCGCGAGCGAGGTTCACGGCGCACCCGGCGTGTTCCAGAAGCCGAGCGAGTTTCCGCACGCCGGCCACAGCGAGTTCCCCCTGTCGAAGGAAGCCGAGCGTTACTACAAGTCTGGCAAGCCGTTCCTCCAGCGCTACCTGCCGTTCTGGGCGGCGACGCTGATCGACCGCATGGTGGTGATGCTGGTGCCGCTGCTGGCGGTGCTGATTCCGCTGTTCAAGTTCGCGCCGCAGATCTATGGCTGGCGGGTGCGTTCGCGCATCTACCGGCGCTATGGCGAACTCAAGTTCCTCGAGAACGAAGTGAACGAAGACCCGGCCCGGCACACTCGTGCCGAATGGATGTCGAAGCTGGAAGACATCGAGAAGGATGCCAGCACGATCCGCACGCCGCTGACCTTCACCGACATGCTCTATACCTTGCGTGGCCACATCGAACTGGTGCGGGACATGATTCTGCGGCGTACCGCCGCCTGAATCGCCGCATCACTGTCCGCAGCGACGAGGATCCGCAGCGACGAGGAGAGCGAACTTTGCTCGACCGTCCTGCTGCGCAGGGGCTTCATCAGAGCGAACTTTGCTCGACCGTCCTGCTGCGCAGGGACTTCATCAGAGCGTACTTTGCTCGACCGCCCTGCTGCACAGGGGCTTCATCAGCGCCGACTCTTGATACCCTTTCAGAGGCGGCGGATCTTCTCCATCAGCGCCGTCGTCGAGCGTTGGTGGACGAAGGGGATGGAATGCACGCTGCCTCCCCAGCCCATGACTTCGCCATAGCCGACGATCTTTTCCACCGGCCAGTCGCCGCCCTTGACCAGGATGTCGGGCCGGCAATCGAGGATGCGTTGCAGTGGCGTGTCCTCGGCGAACCAGGTCACCAGCGTCACGCATTCGAGAGAGGCCAGCAGCGCCATGCGGTCGGCCAGCGGATTGACCGGGCGGTCGTCGCCCTTGCCCAGGCGCCTGACAGAGTCATCCGAGTTGGCGGCGACGATCAGCGCGGCACCCAGGCTGCGCGCCTTCGCCAGATAGGTGACATGGCCGCGATGCAGGATGTCGAAGCAGCCGTTGGTGAACACCAGCGGTCGCGCCAGCGAGCCGACGCGCCGGGCCAGATCGGCGGGCGCCGTGATCTTGGCTTCGAAGGCCGGCGGCAAATACATCCTGCGGCGCCTTGCCTACTTCTTCGGCGCAGCCTTGGAATCGGCCGGCTTGGCTTCCGGCACCGGGGTCGGCTTGTTGTCCAGCGTCTTGGCCTGTTCCGCGCTGATGATTTCAAACACACGCACCACCTTCTGCACCCCGCCCGTGGTACGGGCGATCTCCACCGCGGCATTTGCCTCGGCCTGGGTCACCAGCCCGAGCAGGAATACGACGCCGGCTTCGGTGACTACCTTGACGTGGTTGGGCGAGAACTTGCTGGCGTCGACGAAGCGCGCCTTGACCTTTGAAGTGATGTAGGAATCATTGCTGCGACCGCCGAAGCTCGAAGGACCGGCGATGGCCAGTTCATTGCTGATCGACTTGACGTTGGGCACGCCGGCGGCCAGCTTTTCGACGTCGGCCTTGATCTCCTGCGTCGGCACCTCGCCGGTGAGCAGCAGCATCCGGTTGTAGCTGGTGGTGTTGACATGCACCTTGTCGCCGTATTTTTCGCTGATGCGGTTGCCGGCGCGAAGCTCCATGCCTTCGTCGGAGACATAGGTCTCCGAATTGCGCCGGTCCGCCAGCAACAGCACACCGGCGCCGGCGCCGACCGCGACGGCGCCGAAGCAGCCGGCGAGGATCGGTACGCTGAGGGCGAGCGCGGCCAGGTTGCGGGCTTGGATGAATATCTTGTGGTTCAGGTTCATTGTGTTTCTCCCAGTATCAGGGCGTCGATGCCGTCGCAAAGACAGTGGATGGTGAGCAGGTGTACTTCCTGGATGCGGGCGGTCCGTTCGGCGGGAACGCACAGGTGAATGTCGTCGGGGCCGAGCAGGACGGCTATCTTGCCCCCGTTTCTGCCGGTCAGCGCGACCACGGATACGCCGCGGGCGTGCGCCGCGTGAATGGCCTCGATGATGTTGGGCGAATTGCCGGAGGTCGAAATCGCCAGCAGTACGTCGCCGGCCCGGCCCAGCGCCTGGACCTGCTTGGCAAAGACATCCTCGTAGCGGTAATCGTTGGCGATCGAGGTCAGGGTCGAGGTGTCGGTGGTCAGCGCGATCGCGGCCAGTGGCGGCCGTTCCTTCTCGAAGCGGTTGAGCAGTTCGGCGGCGAAGTGTTGCGAATCGGCGGCCGAGCCGCCGTTGCCGCAGGCCATGACCTTGCCGCCGGCCCGGAGGCTGGTCGCCATGCGGCGTGTGGCGGCTTCGATGGGCGCGGCCATGGCGGGCAGCGCCGCTTCCTTGGTTTGGGCGCTGTCCTTGAACTGCTGCTGAATGCGGTTGGCGAGTGACATGGGTCAGTTTCTTGCGTTGCGGGTTGATGGCTTCGATCGAGGATAGCTTTCGTGGATCGGGTTCGAGGCCGGAATAAGGGGGCTAGAGTACGACAAATACTTCGATCAGCACACGCTGCCAGGGGTTCCGGTGCTGGCGCAATTTTGCGATGCGGGCGTCCACCGCCTCGCCATTGTCCATTGCCGAGGCTACTGCGCGGTTCTGGGCCCGGGGCAGGTAGCCCAGTTTCTGGCCGCGCCATTCGACGCGCACCGCGTTGCCGTCATGCGCATTGTCGGCCTCGCGCACCAGGGCCAGGCGGTCGCCTTCGCGCATCTCTTGCCACAGCGCCTCGGCGGCGTAGTAGCGAAAGCCGGCCAGCGGCGAGCTTTGGACCAGGACGCGCACCTCGCCGGCCAGCGCCGTCAGGCTGATCGCCAGGCCGAATCCCAGGGTCAGCAGGAATCTAGTCGGCGCTGAAGGCATTGCGCAGCCATTCAAGGGTGTCCTCGTCCAGACCGTCGAGCAGTACGCAGTCGAAACGGCATGGGGTTTCGCCATGGCGCACCAACCAGTGGCGCGCGGCGAGGATCAGGCGGGCCTGCTTGGTCGCCGTAATGCTGGCCGCCGCGCCGCCGAAGTCGCTGCGGCTGCGCAGCCGCACTTCGACGAATACCGTGGTTTTTCCGTCGCGGCAGACCAGATCGATCTCGCCGCCACGGACGCGGAAGTTGTGTTCGACGACCGAAAGACCCTGCCGAATCAGGTAATCGGCCGCCAGTCGCTCGGCCGCCGCACCTTTGGCTTGCCTCGTGTTCATCGGACTGCCTGGGGGCTCTAGAATGCCGGACATGGAGAATGCATTGTATGTCGTCGCCACACCAATCGGAAACCTTGGGGACATCGGCTTGCGCGCACTGGAGGTGCTGCGTGGCGTGGATCTGGTCGCTTGCGAGGACACCCGCCACGCCCGCCACCTGCTCGACCATCATGGCATCACGGTGCCGACCCTGGCGCTGCATCAGCACAACGAGAACGAGGCTGCCGGCAAACTGATCCGCCTGCTGGGCGAAGGCCGGCGCATTGCCCTGGTATCGGACGCCGGTACGCCGGGCGTCTCCGACCCTGGTGCGCGCACGGTGGCGGCGGTGCGCGCCGCCGGCTTCCGGGTGATTCCGCTGCCGGGGCCGAACGCGGCGATCACCGCGATGTCGGCGGCGGGGCTCGCCGACCAGCGTTTTCTGTTCGTCGGCTTCCTGCCGGCCAAAGTCGGCGCCCGCAAGACGGCGATTCTGGATCTGGCGTCGGTCGATGCCGCGCTGGTGTTCTACGAGGCGCCGCATCGGATCATGGAAACGGTGGTCGACCTCGTCGAACTGCTGGAGCCGCGGCGCGAAATCGTCATTGCGCGCGAGCTGACCAAGATGTTCGAGCAGATCGAACGCATGCCGCTGGCCGCCGCCACGGCCTGGCTGGTGGCCGACGTCAACCACCAGCGCGGCGAATTTGTCCTGGTGGTATCGGGCCCGCCGCCGCGCGAAGGCCTGGATGCCGAGACGGAACGCGTATTGATCGCCCTGCTGGCCGAGCTGCCGGTGAGGCAGGCGGCCAAGCTCGCGGCGGAAATCACCGGCCAGCCGAAGAATGCGCTGTATGCGCGGGCGCTGGAGCTGAAGGGCGCCGCCGTATAATTCGTTTCATGCAAACCCTGACCATCACCCGGCCCGACGACTGGCACCTGCATCTGCGAGACGGTGCGGCGCTGGCTGCGGTGCTGCCCGACACCGCGCGGCGCTTTGCGCGCGCCATCGTGATGCCCAATCTCAAGCCGCCGGTGACCACGGTGGCGCTGGCCGCCGCCTATCGCGAGCGCATCCTCGCTGCGCTGCCGGCTGGCATGAACTTCACACCTCTGATGACGCTGTACCTGACCGACAACCTGCCGCCGGCCGAAGTCGATGCGCTCAAGGCCAGTGGCTTCGTGCATGCGGTCAAGCTCTATCCGGCCGGCGCAACGACCAATTCCGATGCCGGCGTCAGCGACCTGACGAAGTGCACGCCAACGCTGGCGCGCATGGAAAAGCTCGGAGTGCCGCTGCTGGTGCATGGCGAAGTCACCGACCCGGCCGTCGATATTTTCGATCGCGAAGCGGTGTTCATCGACACGGTGCTGAATCCGCTGCTGCGCGACTTCCCCGCATTGAACGTGGTGCTGGAACATATCACCACGAAAGATGGCATCGATTTCGTCAGGGCCGGAGGCGCCAACGTGGCCGGTACGCTGACGGCGCACCATCTGTTGCTCAATCGCAATGCGATACTTGCCGGCGGCATCCGCCCGCACAACTACTGCTTGCCGGTGCTGAAGCGCGAGGGGCATCGCCAGGCCCTGGTGGCGGCGGCGATTTCGGGCAATCCCAAGTTCTTCCTTGGTACCGATTCGGCGCCGCATGCGCAAAACACCAAGGAGACGGCCTGCGGCTGCGCCGGCTGCTACACCGCGCATGCCGGCATCGAGCTGTATGCGGAGGTTTTCGAGGCGGCCGGTGCGTTGGGCCGGCTCGAAGGTTTTGCCAGTTTTTTCGGCGCAGATTACTACGGGCTGCCGCGCAACACCGGGCAGATCACCTTGCGCCGCGAAGCGCTTGCGGTGCCGGCCAGCCTCGACTATTCCGGCGACGACCGCCTGGTGCCGCTGCGCGCCGGCGAGTCAATCGCCTGGCGCCTGGAGTGATGACATGAAGCATCTGCTTGCCGTTCTTTTGGTACCGCTGCTTGCCGCCTGCGGCGATACCCAGCACGCCGCCTACATGATTGCCGGCGGCCAGCATTCGCTGACGCTGACGCGGGGGCAGGATTTCATGGGCAGCGACTGGACCACGGAACTGGTCGTTGCGCGCTTTCCGGATTGCCAGCGACGCTATGCGCTGACGGGTTTGGGCGGCGACAAGCTGAAAATGGATGTGTATCGCACCGAGCCGGGCGTCTTCATCCTGAACGCCGGCAAGCGCTGGTATGTCACCGAGACCAAAACCTGCCGCTTCGAGCAATTCAAGGAAGCCCCGCCCGTACCCGGCGACCTGATCGGCAGTTTCCAGGTCAAGGACGGCACGCTCGAATACAAGGATCAGGAGAAGCAGGCACCGGCTGCCGCAGCGAAGCAGTGACTGCCGGGCGTGTGGACCTGCATCCGCTTTCGGCCTTTCTGCAATCCGGGCTCGACGGCAGCGCAACGGAGGTTGCCAGCCTCAACCGGTTGGCCTGCCAACGGGGGCTGACCACGGGCAGCGGTGTTCCCCTCAGTTTCGTTCCCCCTCCGCCCGATGATTCGGGCTATGAGGAGCGGATCTGGTGCAGCGGCGAGGTGGCGACCCGCCCCCGCAATCGCCATGACTGGTTCAATGCCCTGATCTGGCTGGCCTTTCCCCGCAGCAAGGCGGCGCTCAACCGGCGTCACTATGCGGCTTTGCTGGAGTCGCGACGGCAGGGTAGTGCGACGCGCGGCGCCTTGCGTGATGCGCTGACCCAGTTCGACGAATGCGGCGTGGTGATGGCCGGGTCGTGCCGTGATTTGTGGGACGGACTGCGCGCACATCGATGGCGCGAGGTTTTCGTCGATCGTCGCGCGGAATTGATGCGCAGCACGCGTTTCGTGGTCTTCGGCCACGCCAGCCATGATGCCCTGGCCGCACCCTTTGCCGGCCTGTGCGGCAAGGCCTTGTTTGTCGAGGTCGACGCGGCATGGCTGAATCTGCAGGCGTCAGAAGCACTGGATGACCTGGACATCCACCTGGCCGACTGGTTCGATGCCCGGGACTTCTCGCCGCGCGACTGGCAGCCGTTGCCGCTGCTGGGCATTCCCGGGGCCACGGCGGACAACGAGAAGCCCGATTACTACGATGACGCGCGGCAGTTCCGTCCGGCGCGTACAATGCGCCCGGGAAGTTCGCCAGGCAACCGCTGATCACGCAAGTGGTTGGAGGAAAGTCCGGGCCCCACAGGGCAGAATGCCGGTTAACGACCGGGCGCCGCGAGGCGACAGACAGTGCAACAGAAAGATACCGCCGAAGTTCGCAAGAACTGGTAAGGGTGAAATGGTGGAGTAAGAGCCCACCGCGCACGTGGTAACACGGACGGCATGGCAAACCTCATTCGGGGCAAGGCCAAATAGGGGAGCATTGGCGTGGCCCGCGTCGCTCCCGGGTAGGCTGCTAGAGGCCGTCGGCAACGGCGGTCCCAGAGGAATGGTTGCCCACGACAGAACCCGGCTTATCGGCGAACTTCCCACCCGTCGCTTCGCGACGGGTGGGGCTTGATGCACCTGATGGCCGCCGCCGCCTCGCCTACCAGCACATGCAGCTCGGCCGTGAGCCCCGCCGCCGCGAGGCGGTCGCGGGCGGCGACAAGCGCCGCCATGCCGGCTTCGAGGTGAAACTCGCGGATCGTATCGGCGTTGATGAAGCGCCCGATATCGTTGGGCAGGGTCGCCTGCACGTTGATCAATTGAACCAGCGGCGGCTCGCGCCATTCGGCGGCGTGCCGGATGATCCAGTCGATCGAATTCAGCGCGGTCTCGGAGCCGTCTATCGGTACCAGCCAATTTTGCGTCATGAGCTACCTTTCGAGGAATCGTCGGCGGTCAGTTCGACCGCGGCCCGAGGTGTGGCGCTCATCGCCAGCAACTTGCCGATCGCCACCACCAGTATGGCGCCAGCGACGGCGGCCAGAGTCTTGGCGTAGGGCACGCCGGCCAGCAGGTTTGCCGGCAGCGCCGGATCGGTGACGATCATGCCGCCACCTATCCAGCCGAGCAGCGCGCCGCCGGCCGTGATCACCATGGGATACCGGTCCATCAGCTTCAGCACCAATCACCGCGTCGGCCACGATGATGGTCTTGATCGCTCCGGCCAGCGTGGTCGAGGCGGCAACGTCGCCGTGCCCGTCGTCTTCGGGCAGCAGCAGTTTGACGCCGATCCAGAACAGCAACAGGGCGCCGACGATCTTCAGCCAGGGCACCGCCAGCAGTTGCAGGGCGAAGAAGATGAGGACGATGCGCAGGCCGATGGCCCCGGCGACGCCCCAGAAAATGCCCTTCTTGCGCTGTTCGTCGGGCAGCTTGCGGCAGGCCAGCGCGATGACCACGGCGTTGTCGCCGCCGAGCAGGATGTCGATCAGGATGATTTGTGCAACGGCGATCCAGAAGGCGGCGGTCGTGATGTCGAGCATGGGTTTGGTGGGCGGGGGAAAAGCCTAGTTTAACGCGGCTCAGGGCTCGCGCCGCGCCGGGCTTTTCCGGTCCAGGTCGAGTGCCAGCGCAATGCCGAGGCGGCCGGCGGCGCCGCGCAAGTGTTCGAGCGCACAACGGCGCGCGGCCTCGGATTCGCCGAGTGAAATCGCCCCGAGCAGGGCGCGATGCTCGCGCTGCGCTTCGCGTGGAATCGCCAGTTGATGGCTGGTGTCCTGCCAGGCCAGCTTGCGCGAATCCGAAAAGTGGCGACCGAGAAACTCGACCAGGCGGCCGACGTAGGCGTTGTGCGTGGCTTTCGCCATGGCGATGTGGAAATTGTCATCCGCCTCGGTGCCGTCGCCACCGCATTCCATGGCATCGTCCATTGCCTGCAGGTGTGCCGTCATGGCCCGCAGATCGTCGGGGTCGCGGCGCTGAGCGGCAAGTTCGGCGACTGCGCCCTCGACCATGGCGCGCAGTTCGAAGATGTCGCGCAGTTCGTCGAGTTCCGGGCCGGCACCTTGCCAGAATCGCAGGTTGATGGTCTTCGGTGCTTCGACGACGAAGGCACCGGACCCTTGCCGGGTCTCGATCAGGCCGTCGGCCTTGAGCCGCGCGATAGCCTCGCGTACTACGGCGCGGCTGACACCGAAGGCTTCGCCCAGCGCTTTCTCGGTCGGCAGGCGATCGCCGGGTTTGAGTTCCCCGCGCGCAACACGCCTTTGCAAATCGCCGGAAACCTCCTCGGAGAGGCGCAAGGGCCGCGCGATGCGGCTCAGTTCGGTGCTCGGTTCCGTGCCGGATTGAGCAGTCGGGGGCGGCGTGGGTGACATGGAAGCCTTTTGTTGGTTGTCCTATTGTCAGACAAATTCTCTTTCTGGTAAAGTGGGTCCGTCACTTGCAGCACCGTACGTTTGTAAACAACATCGCAGGCCGTCGGACCTTCGTCCAGGCAGCCGCAAACTCACTATTGTTCTCAGGAGGAGACCATGTCCGACACCAAGCAACCCGAGCAGAAGCCGTCCCGCCGCAAGTTCCTCGCCGCCGCTGTCACCGGTGGCATCGGAGCCGCGGCAGCGGGATTCCCAATGATCGCCAAGGCCCAGGCCGGCCCGATCAGCATGCGCTGGCAATCGACCTGGCCGGCGAAAGACATTTTCCACGAATACGCCCTCGATTTCGCCAAGAAGGTCAACGACATGACCGGTGGCGACCTCAAGATCGAAGTGCTGCCGGCCGGTTCCGTGGTACCGGCTTTCGGCCTGCTCGAAGCGGTGTCGAAGGGCACGCTGGACGGTGGCCACGGCGTTCTTGGCTATCACTACGGCAAGCAGAATGCACTCGCCTTGTGGAATTCCGGCCCGGCTTTCGGCATGGACGCCAACATGCTGCTGTCGTGGCACAAGTATGGCGGCGGCGCTGAACTGCTGGCCAAGCTCTACGCGTCGATCGGCATCACCACGGTGCAGTCCTTCCTCTACGGCCCGATGGCGACTCAGCCGCTGGGCTGGTTCAAGAAGCCGATCACCAAGCCGGAGGATTTCAAGGGCCTCAAGTTCCGCACCAATGGCCTGGCGATCGACTTGTTCACCGCCATGGGCGCGGCGGTGAATGCGCTGCCCGGCGGCGAGATCGTGCCGGCCATGGACCGTGGCCTGCTCGATGCGGCCGAGTTCAACAATGCCAGTTCGGACCGCCTGCTCGGCTTCGCCGACGTGTCCAAGGTCTGCATGCTGCAGAGCTATCACCAGAGCGCAGAGACCTTCGAGATCATGTTCAACAAGCCGAAGTACGACGCGCTGCCGGCGAAGATGAAGGCGATCATCAGCGGCGCTGTCGAGGCGGCGTCCGCCGACATGTCATGGAAGGCGATCGACCGTTATTCCAAGGACTACATCGAGTTGCAGACCAAGGACAAGGTCAAGTTCTACAAGACGCCGGATGCGGTGCTGCAAAAGCAGCTCACGCTGTGGTCCGAGATCATGGCGAAGAAGTCGGCGGAGAATCCCCTGTTCAAGGAAATCGCCGCGTCGCAGGCTGCTTTCGCCGAGCGCGCCGTGAAATGGGACCAGGACACCTATGTCAGCCGGCGCATGGCCGTCAGCCATTTCTTCGGCGCCAAGAAGGCCGCACCCAAGAAGGCCTGAGGGGTTTCGCACGTCACCATCCATCAACCATCCGGGCCTGGTCCGGATGGTTGATTTTTTTCAGCGGGCCCCGCCATGCAAATGCAGAAATTTCTGCTGACGATCGACAGGATCAGCACCTTCATCGGCCAGACCTTTTCCTGGCTGATCGTCTCGCTCACTTTCATGATCACCTGGGAGGTGGTCTCCCGTTATGCCTTCGACAACCCGCATCCGTGGGCTTTCGACGTCATGATCATGATGTATGGAACCGTGTTCATGATGGCCGGCGCCTACACGTTGTCCAAGAACGGCCACGTCCGCGGCGACGTTCTGTATGGATTCTTTTCACCGCGGGTCCAGGCCAGCCTGGATCTGCTGCTGTACTTCCTGTTCTTCATTCCCGGCGTGTTCGCCCTCGCCTGGGCCGGCTACAACTTCGCCGGCGATGCCTGGGCCATCAACGAACACTCGAATGTCACCGCCGACGGCCCGCCGGTCTATCCGTTCAAGACCATTCTTCCCCTGGCCGGAGCCTTCCTGTTGCTACAGGGCTTCGTCGAGATCATTCGTTGCATCGTCTGCCTGCGGCAGGGCGAGTGGCCTTCGCGCGAGCAGGACGTGGAAGAAGTCGACGTCGCGAAGCTGAAGGAAATGGTGCATGTCAAGGATGAGGACATTGCCGCGCTCGACAAATACGTGGTCGCCCAGGAACACGAGCATCAGGCGCACGCGGGAGCGGCCAAATGAGAATCAGGAAGGAACTCTGGTTTGGCTTCTCCCTGATGGCGGCGATCCTGCTGGTCACCGTGATCTTCATGCCCTGGAGCAACATGCAGAACGGCCATATCGGCCTGCTGATGCTCTCCCTGGTGGTGGTTGCCATCATGTTGGGCTTCCCCACCGCCTTTACGCTGATGGGCATGGGCGTGTTTTTCGCCTGGCTGGCCTACCGCAGCGGCAATCCGGACATCGCCGTGCGCCAGACCCTGGATCTGATGGTGCAGCGCGCCTATTCCGTGATGTCCAACGATGTGCTGATCTCGATCCCGCTGTTTGTCTTCATGGGCTACCTGGTCGAGCGCGCCAACCTGATCTCCAAGTTGTTCCGCGCCCTGGAGCTGGCACTGGCGCGTGTGCCGGGCGCGCTGGCGGTCGCGACGCTGGTGACCTGCGCGATCTTCGCCACGGCCACCGGCATCGTCGGCGCCGTGGTGACGCTGATGGGCCTTTTGGCGTTGCCGGCCATGCTCAAGTCGGGCTATGACGTCCGCCTGTCGGCCGGGGTGATCACCGCCGGCGGCTGCCTCGGCATCCTGATTCCGCCCTCGGTGTTGCTGATCGTTTATGGCGCCACGGCCGGGGTGTCGGTGGTCCAGCTCTACGCCGGCGCTTTCTTTCCCGGCATCATGCTGGCCAGTCTCTATATCGGCTATGTGATCATCGTCGCAAAGTTGAAGCCCCATCTGGCGCCGCCGCTGCCGATGGAAGAACGGCACATCGACCTGCCGTCGGCCAACGAGAAAATCCGCGAGGCAATCAGCCATCGCGTCTTGCCGGGACTGATCGGCGCACTCAAGGGTTCGCGCAACCTCGGCATCAGCGGCGGCACGATTGCGAAGCAGGGATTCATCGCCCTGCTGCCTGCGCTGACGCTGGTGCTGTTCCTTGGCTTCACCTGGCATCTGGCCACCAAGCCGATCGTCAAGGCTGAAACGGCAGGGCTGACGGAAATGGGTGGCGGCATTGCCGAGGAGCCTGCCGAAGGCGCCGCCGGGGGTCTGGAGGAGCCCAAGGAAGAGGGGCTGGCCGAGCCCAAGGAGGAAGACGGTGACCTCAAGGAACCGCCTGCAGACGGTGTCAAGGAACCGCCGGGTGCCCAGCCGTCTGCGGGAGCAGCCAACGATCCGCCCGTGGCAAGGGTGGCAGCGGCACCCGCCAGGCCCGCAGCGACCAACGTGTCGCCAGCGCCGTCCGCAAGGGATACCGCCCCCGGCTCCGTCGGAGGAATAACCGCCGATGCCGCCGCGCGCCTGCCGGTTCCCGCCTGGTACTGGGTCCTGTTCGGCGCCAGCGTGGCCAGTGCGATCGGCTTCTACACCATCTTCACCTTTGTCCGCCTCGAAGTGTTCAAAATGCTGCTGGGGTCCTTCTTCCCGCTGGCGTTGATGATCCTTGCCGTGCTGGGCAGCATCGTCTTCGGTTTCGCGACGCCGACCGAGGCCGCCGCGCTGGGCTCGGCCGGCGGCTTCATCCTCGCCGCAGCCTACAAGCAGCTCAACTTCACTGTGGTCAAGGAATCGGTGTTCCTTACCGCCAAGACCTCGGCCATGGTCTGCTGGCTGTTCGTCGGTTCCTCGATCTTTTCGGCGGCCTTCGCGCTGCTGGGCGGGCAGAATCTGGTCGAACAGTGGGTGCTGTCGCTCAACATGACGCCGCTGCAGTTCATGCTGCTCAGCCAGTTCATCATTTTCATCCTCGGCTGGCCGCTGGAATGGACCGAAATCATCGTCATCTTCATGCCGATCTTCATCCCGCTGCTGCCGCATTTCGGCGTCGATCCGCTGTTCTTCGGCCTGCTCGTGGCGCTCAACCTGCAGACCGCCTTCCTCTCGCCGCCGGTGGCGATGGCGGCCTTCTACCTGAAGGGGGTGTCGCCGCCCCATGTCACGCTGAACCAGATCTTTGCCGGCATGATGCCTTTCATGGGCATCCAGGTGTTCGCCCTGGCACTGCTCTACATCTTCCCCGACATCGGCATGTGGCTGCCGCGCGTGCTTTACGGAAACTGAGCGGCAAACATGAAGCCGAGAATTCTTGTTGCCCGTGAAGTGTTTCCCGAAGTCCTCGCGCGTTTGGCCGAGCATTTCGAGGTCGACGCCAATCAGGCCGATACCATCCTCGGCGTCGAAGGCCTCAAGGCGCGCCTGGCGGACAAGGTCGGCGCGCTGACCGCCGGCACCGACCCGATTACGCCGGAGGTGATTGCGGCGGCGCCGGGCCTCAAGGCCGTCTGCAACTTCGCCGTCGGCTACAACAACATCGATCTCGCTGCCTGCACGCACGCCGGCGTGATGGCGACCAACACGCCCGGTGTGCTCGACGACACCACCGCCGATCTGGCCTGGGCGCTGCTGATGGCCAGTGCGCGGCGCCTGCCGGCCGCTGAGCGCTGGCTGCGCGCCGGGCTCTGGCCGGGCTTTCGGCTGCTGGACTGGATGGGCAGCGACGTGCATCACGCCACGCTGGGCATCCTCGGCATGGGGCGCATCGGCCAGGCCGTGGCGCGGCGCGCGCTGGGTTTCGACATGAAGGTGATCTACCACAACCGCAGCCGCCTGGACGAGGATAAGGAAGCCGCCTGCCGCGCCAGTTGGGTGGACAAGCAGACCCTGCTGCGCGAGGCGGATTTTCTTGTGCTGTTGCTGCCCTATTCCCCGGAAAGCCATCACATCATCGGCGCCGCCGAGCTGGCGCTGATGAAGCCCACGGCGCACCTGATCAATGTAGCCCGCGGTGGCATTGTCGATGAAGAGGCGCTGATATCGGCGTTGCGCCAGCGCCGACTACAACCTGATCGCAGCGCTTGCCGGGCAGCGGCCGCCAAACCTGCTCAATCCCGAAGCCTGGAAATGACTGTCTATCCCCCGGCCCCTTCCCCGATGGAAGGGGTGACGTCGGTTCGATGGCTTTGCCATCTCCGGGTAATTGGCTTCAGCCTCCCTTGGGGCGGCCCGACAGGAGGCTGAGATGAATCCTGCAGCCACCCGGCCGGCCGTGCTGCTTGGCCTCGGCATGGCGATCGCCGCCTACCTGCTGTCCTTCTTCCATCGCGTCGCGCCGGCGGCCATCTCGGGCGACCTCCAGGCGACCTTCGCCATCGGCGGCGCGCAGCTCGGGACCCTGGCGGCAACCTACTTCTATGTCTATACGCTGATGCAGATTCCCACCGGGGTGCTGGCTGACACCCTGGGACCGCGCCGCATCTTGTTCTGGGGACCGCGCCGCATCTTGTTCTGGGGCGGGCTGGTGGCGGGTGTCGGGGCGATCCTGTTCGGCCTCGCGCCGAGTTTCGAACTGGCCTTTGCCGGTCGCACCCTGGTCGGCCTTGGCGTTTCGGTGACCTTCATCGCCATGCTCAAGCTGCTGGCGCTGGGCTTCGACGAGCGCCGCTTTGCCACCCTGACCGGGCTGTGCATGCTGATCGGCAACCTTGGTTCGATCCTGGCCGGCGCGCCGTTGGCCTGGGCGACGCAGGCGGCCGGCTGGCGCCAGGTGTTTGTCGTGGTCGGGCTGCTGTCGTTCGCGCTGGCTTTCGCCAGCCGCGCCTGGGTGATCGAAACCCCAGCCGGCAAAGTCGACCGCGCCGCGTGGCTCACGGGTCTGGCGTCGGTACTGAAGAACCGTGCCACCTGGCCGGGCTTTTTTGCCAACGCGGGACTGTCGGGGGCTTTCTTCGCCTTTGCCGGCCTGTGGGCGGTGCCCTACCTGACGCAGATGCATGGCATGTCGCGTGCCACCGCGTCCAGTCATGTGAGCATTTACTTTCTCGGCTTTGCTTTTGGTTCGGCCCTGTGGGGGCGGGTATCCGACGCGCTGGGGAAACGCAAGGCGGTCGCGCTGGCGGTTTCGGGGCTGCACGTTCTCGGCTGGGCGACCTGGCTGTGGGCAACGTGGCAGGCCGGTAGCACATTGCCTCCGGCGGCCACTTACGCGCTGTGCATAGTGATGGGCCTGGCCTCCGCCGGATTTACCCTGTCTTGGGCAAGCGCCAAGGAAGTCAACCCGCCGCAGCTTTCGGGCATGGCTACCAGCGTTGTCAATGTCGGCGTCTTTCTCGGCCCAGCCATTCTGCAACCGATGGTCGGATGGCTCATGGAGCGCACCTGGGATGGCAGAATGGACGCCGGCGTGCGCATCTACTCCGCTACCGACTGGCGCAATGGCATGATGCTGCTGGCCGCCGCCGCGATGGCCGGCTGGTGCGCCACCCTGCTGGTAAAGGAAACCGGTTGTCGCAACATCTACAATTCAAGGGGCGAAAAGTGAGGGGCATACTGCTGTTCGGCCACGGTGCCCGCAACCCGGAGTGGGCGCGGCCGTTTCATCGCATTCGCGATGCCATCCTGGCGCGTGAACCGGCGACTCTGGTCGAGCCGGGATTCCTCGAACTCTCGCGGCCGAGCTTCGACGAGTCGGTCGATTGCCTGGTGCGCCAGGGGGCGACGGAAATTGTCGTGGTGCCTATTTTC
>JAIOPW010000184.1 GCA_021413665.1 Rhodocyclales bacterium
CCTCCAGATCGTTTCGGCGATCTGCTCGGGGGTCTCGTCGAACTCCAGCTTGTAGTCGGGATTGTCGAGCACGTACTTGATCATCGACTTGGCGGCCAGGCGGCCTTCGGTATGCGAACCGGAGGAGAACTTGTGGCCGGAAGCGCCGACGCCGTCGCCGGCGGTGAACAAACCCTTGACCGTGGTCATCGAACGATAGCCCCAGTTCCAGCCCTTCGGCAGGTGCGCCGGGATGCCGTCGTACTCTTCCGTGGTCGGCGCGCCGACGTCGGTCGGACCGGACACCCAGATGCCGCAGCAGCCGGAGTGCGAACCCAGCAGGTAGGGCTCGGTCGGCATCAGCTCGGAGTTCTTCTCGCGCGGGTCGATGTTCTCGCCGACCCAGATGCCGCACTGGCCGATGCACATGTCGAGGAAGTCTTCCCAGGCTTCGGCTTCGAGGTGCTTCACTTCCTTCGGCGTCAGGGTCTCGGCCAGCTTGGCCAGGGCGGTGACGGTGTCCATGTAGATCCGCCCGCGACCTTCCTTCATTTCCTTCAGCATCAGGTGGTTGCGCAGGCAGGAGGCCGGAACGGCGGCCTGCCCGTAGGGCGGGTAGTCGTTCAACATTTCCTTGTTCTTGACCATGTAGTCTTCGCCGTAGGCGTTGGTAGCCTTGGCCTTGAACAACAGGAACCAGGCACCGACCGGGCCGTAGCCGTCCTTGAAGCGGGCGGGCACGAAGCGGTTTTCCATCATGGTCATCTCGGCGCCGGCTTCGGCAGCCATGGCGTAGGTGCTACCTGCGTTCCACACCGGATACCAGGCGCGGCCCGAGCCCTCGCCCACGGAACGCGGACGGAACAGGTTGACGCAACCGCCAGCGGCCAGCATCACTGCCTTGGCCTTGTAGATGTAGATCTTGTTCTCGCGCACCGAGAAACCGGCGGCGCCGGCGATGCGGGTCGGATCGTTCTTGTCGTTGATCAGATGCACGATGAAGACGCGCTCTTCGATGCGGTCGAGGCCGAGCGCCTTCTTGGCGGCTTCGGCAACGATCCACTTGTACGATTCGCCGTTGATCATGATCTGCCACTTGCCCGAACGCACCGGCTGGCCGCC
>JAIOPW010000185.1 GCA_021413665.1 Rhodocyclales bacterium
CCGGATGAAGCTGCCGAGCCAGACCGTACCGCCATGGGGAGCGATGAAGTCGCCATAGACGGTAATGATCAGCGAGTTGGCGCGGGTCGGATGCTGGTCCAGGAAATCATCGACCCATTGGCTGATATGTCGGCTCTTCACGTGTTCCCCGCTATAAAGGTTCGCACCCATTGTCAGGGGCGGTGAGGCGCGATATTAAGCGAATCTGACGCATCCGATTGGGCTGATTGTATTGGGTTTGAATGTATACAGTATGCAGTATAAGATAACTCTAATGTGATACAAAATGCTTGCATTGTTGTCTATAAAAATGTATCGTTATTGAAGTAGGGGTAAATTCAGTCCCTGCACTTCCATGCGAGGTGGCAATGCAACACGAGGCTGTCATTGGCGGCGAGGCACACCAAAGCTACGGCGTACAGCGCTGGGCGGGTGGCGTCGTCACCCATCGGGTCGACACGGTGGCCGAAGAGGTGCCGGTGGCGCTGGTGTTCAACGGCATCTCCCACGCAGTCATGCTGGCCACCCCCCGCGACCTTGAAGACTTCGCGGTGGGCTTCAGCCTGAGCGAGTGCATCGTCGGTCGCGCCGGCGAGATCCTCGATCTGGAGATCGTGGAACAGAGGAACGGCATCGAAGTTCATATGCAACTCTCCGCGCAACGTGCCCATATCCTCAAGGAGCATCGGCGAACTCTGGCCGGTCGTACCGGTTGCGGCCTGTGCGGCACGGAAAGCCTCGATCAACTGGCGAAACGGGTGGCTACGGTTCAGTCTTCCGCCGTTTTGAGCCAGGGTGCCCTGCCGCGTGCGCTGTCCGGCTTGCAGGACATGCAGCACCTGTTTCACCTGACGGGCGCGGTTCACGCAGCCGCCTGGTGCGACTTCGATGGCCGCATCGATCTGGTGCGGGAAGACGTGGGGCGCCATAACGCGCTCGACAAAGTGATCGGCGCCCTGGCGGCCCGGGGCACGACGTTCGACAGCGGTTTTGTCCTCATGACCAGTCGCGCCAGTTATGAAATCGTGCAAAAGACAGCGGCCGTCGGCATCGCGGTAGTAGCCGCCGTTTCCGCGCCCACCGGGATGGCGGTACGGATGGCGGTCGACTCGGGTGTCACGCTCATCGGCTTTGTCCGGGGCGAGCGGCACTGTGTCTATTCGCATCCTGAACGCGTTCATTAGTCGAGGGAAATGAGCATGCAAACAGCCGAACCGAAGTCCGTCAAGCGCATTCCAACTTACTGTTACAACTGCGTTTCCGGCCCTGATTTCATGACCGTCAAGGTGGTCGACGGCGTTGCCACCGAGATCGAACCCAATTTCGCGGCGGAAAACGTTCATCCGGCCAAGGGCAAGGTCTGCGTCAAGGCCTACGGCCTGGTGCAGAAAACCTACAACCCGAACCGTATTCTGGCGCCGATGAAACGGACCAACCCCAAGAAGGGGCGCGACGAGGATCCCGGGTTTGTCCCCATTTCCTGGGATGAGGCGCTCGACACGATCGCCGAAAGACTCAAGGCGACGCGCGCCAGGGGCGTCATCGACGAGTCCGGCGTGCCGCGCCTTGCCGCCTCGTTCGGTCATGGCGGCACGCCCGCCATGTACATGGGCACGTTCCCGGCGTTTCTTGCCGCCTGGGGCCCGATCGATTTCAGCTTCGGCTCGGGTCAGGGGGTCAAGTGCGTTCACTCGGAACATCTCTACGGCGAGTTCTGGCACCGGGCCTTTACGGTCGCGGGTGACACAACTTCTTCGCAATACGTGATTTCGCTCGGCGCCAATGTCGAGTCGTCGGGAGGCCCCTGTGCCGTGACCCGACACGCCGATGCGCGGATTCGTGGCTACAAGCGGGTGCAGGTCGAGCCGCACCTTTCGGTGACCGGTGCCTGCTCGGCGGAGTGGGTGCCGATCCGGCCGAAGACCGACCCGGCCTTCATGTTTGCTCTGTTGCACGTGATGCTGATCGAGCACAATCAGGATGAACTGGATGTGCCCTTCCTGCGCGACAGGACCTCATCACCCTACCTGGTTGGTCCCGACGGGCTCTACCTGCGTGATGCCGCGACGCGCAAGCCGCTGATCTGGGATCCGGCGCGGAACATTGCGGTTGCCTTTGATACCGCTGGTGTCGTTCCCGCTCTGGCCGGGTGTTTCCCGGTTTCGGGTGCGATCAGCGTCAATGCGGATGATGCGGTCCGCGACATGGGCAACGTCGAGGGCGTTACCGCGTTTTCCAAGCTGGTCGAGCACATCGGCAAATATTCGCCGGAATGGGCGGCAGGCATTTGCGACGTGCCGGCCGCGACCATCCGCCGCATTGCCAACGAATATCTGGAGGCCGCCAGCGTCGGTGCCACCACGGTGATCGATGGCGTCACGCTGCCCTTGCGGCCGGTTGCGGTGATCCTCGGCAAGTCGGTCAACAACGGCTGGGGCGCCTACGAATGCTGCTGGGCACGCACCATGTTGGCGGTGCTGGTGGGCGCGCTGGAGAACCCCGGTGGCACGATCGGCACCACGGTGCGCCTGAATCGCCCCCACGACAACCGGCACAAGAGCGTGCTGGCCGGCGAAGATGGTTTCATGGCGCAGAAATTCAACCCGACCGACAAGGCGAATTGGGTCGCCAGGCCGACCGGGCGCAACATGCACCGCACGCTGGTGCCCATCGTCGGCAATACGGCATGGAGCCAGGCGCTCGGCCCGACTCAACTGGCCTGGATGTTCCAGCGCGAGCAGCCCTCACCCGACATGCCAAAGCCGACGCTGCCGGATGTCTGGTTCATCTATCGCACCAATCCCGCGATTTCCTTCTGGGATACGCCGACCCTGGTCAAGACCATCGCGACTTTTCCGTTTACCGTCGCTTTTGCCTACACGCTGGACGAGACCAACTACATGGCAGACCTGTTGCTGCCGGAGGCGACCGACCTCGAATCGGTGCAGATGATTCGCGTCGGCGGCACCAAGTTCATGGAACAGTTCTGGGACCACAAGGGTGTCGCCTTGCGCCAGCCTGCCGTGGCGGCCCAGGGCGATACGCGAGACTTCAGCTGGGTCAGCACGCAATTGGCCAGCCGCATGGGTCTGCTGACGGAATACAACGATGCGATCAACCGGGGTGCGGCTGGCGTCTCGCCGCTGAAAGGCGCCAACTACGATTTCAGCCTCGATCCGACGAAAGAGCACAGTCCCGAGACAATCTGGGACGCCGTGTGCCGTGCCTCGACGACATCCCTGTCGGAGGGCCGTGAAACCCACGACCTGGAGTGGTTCAAGGAGCATGGCTTCTACACCGTGCCAATGTCGCGCCTGGAGTGGTATCTGAGCCCGACCATGGAAAAGATGGGCTTGCGTTATGAATTGCCCTATCAGGAGCGCCTGCTGCGCGTCGGCCGCGAACTCGGGAATCGCCTCCACGAGCACAAGATGTCCTGGTGGGACGAGCAACTGTCCGAGTATGCCGCGCTGCCGGAATGGCACGACGTGCCGGGGCGCTGGGATGCGGCGCTGGTCAATGCCGGGGCGAAGGTCGAGGATTTTCCGCTCTGGCTGCTGGCGAGCAAGAGCATGCAGTACCACGCCGGCGGCAACGTCGGCATCGAACTGATGCGCGAGGTTTCGCAGAACATCCGCGGCCACTCAGGCGTCATCATCAACGCCAGCACGGCGGCGCGTTACGGCATCGCCGAAGGCGATCGCGTCGAGGTTCGTTCACATATCGGGGCGACTTACGGCGCGGCGGTGCTGGCTCAGGGAGTACGCCCCGATACCTTGGTGATACTCGGACAGTTCGACCACTGGGCGCAGCCGTTTGCCAAGGACCTGGACATGCCCAGCCTGAACACCATCGCGCCGATGTCACTGGAGCTGACCGATGCCACGGGCTCCGGTTCCGATGTGGTCAAGGTCCAATTGCGCAAGATGGAAGGGCGTATGGAAGGAGTGCAGGCATGACCCGCTATGTGACCACCATCGACCTGCGCCGCTGCGTCGGCTGCCAGACCTGTACCGCGGCCTGCAAGGGAGCCAATGCGACACCGCCGGGAATCCAGTGGCGGCGCGTGCTGGACATCGAGACCGGGGAGTTTCCCGATGTGCGCCGCACATTCCTGCCCATGGCCTGCATGCATTGCGCCAATCCTCCCTGCGAGGAAGTCTGCCCGACCAAGGCCACCACAAAGCGCGCCGACGGCCTGGTGGCCATCGACTACGACCTGTGCATCGGCTGCGCCAACTGCGTCATGGCCTGTCCCTACGATGCACGCTCGATCGTCCATGCCGCGCACTTCTCGTACGGCGACAAGCCGCTTCCTTCCGAGGCAATGCGCTTCGATCCGGCGCGCGTTGCGGTTTCGATGAAATGCACCTTCTGCGTAGACCGCATCGACGAGGCCGCGGTCACAGGGCGAATCCCCGGTGTTCATCCCGAAGTGACCCCGGCCTGCGTCAACTCATGCATTTCGGGCGCCATGGAATTCGGCGACATCGAAGACCCTGAAAGCAATGTCAGTCGCTTGCTGGCCGGCACGCAGCATTTCCGCATGCATGAGGAACTTGGCACCGAGCCGGGCGTTTATTACCTATGGGATCAGTCATGAACAAGCCGATCAAGAAAATGCCCGACCTGGTATCGCCGCGCCAGCAGCGCAACTGGGATTGGCGCGCGGCGGCCAATTTCATTGCCGGCGGCGCGGGTGGAGGCCTGCTGCTGTTCACGGCACTGGCCGGTCTCGACGCCTTCGCCACCCGTGCGGCAATCCTTCTTGGTTTGGTCCTGATCGCCAGCGGACTTACCTGCGTCTGGTTTGAAATCGGCCGACCCTGGCGGGCTTTGAACGTCTACAAGCACTTTGCCACGTCCTGGATGACGCGCGAGGCTGTGGTGGCCGTGGGAGTATTTGGTGCGGGCGGCCTGGCTTTCCTGACCTTGGCGCCTTCCCTGGTTTTCCTGTCGGGTGTGCTGGGCCTGACTTTTCTCTACAGCCAGGCCCGGATTCTGGCGGCCAACAAGGGCATCCCGTCGTGGCGACATCCGGCGAGCGTCCCGCTGATGGTGGCAACCGGACTTGCTGAAGGTGCCGGATTTCTGGTTGTCGTGGCTGCGTTTGGAACATCGGCAACCAGTCCCTGGATTCTGGCCGGACTGATCGTCATCGTTTCTGTTCGGGCCTGGATATGGAAAACATACCTGGCCGGGCTGACGGTCGGGGGGGCGCCGGAGGGAGCCTTGCGCATCCTCAACGCGACCGGACCGCGGTTTGTGCTCGTCGGTCATGTCCTGCCTGCACTGCTGGTCGTGGCGGCGCTCGCGGGGATGCCTGCGCGTGCGGCGCTGTCGGTGGCGGCTGGCCTGCTGGTGGTTGCCGGCGGCTGGGTGCTGAAGTTCATCCTGGTGCGGCGCGCGGCATTCACCCAGGGCTTGGCACTACGGCACCTGCCGGTGCGTGGGCAGGGTCCGGCCGGTCCCGCCACCAAACCGGGTTGGAAGACAATCGCCGGGACGAATCGGGTATAACGCAGTTCCGGCAGCAAATTACCAGATGAGACCAATGAGTCCCATCACACTGGAGGAGACTTGATGTACGAGGTACGCTTTCATGGCCGGGGCGGACAGGGCGCCGTTACGGCGGCCGCGATGCTGGCTGCCGCACTGCTGGAAGAAGGCAAGTACGCAGTGTCGATCCCGTCCTTCGGCTTCGAACGGCGGGGTGCTCCCGTGGTGTCCTTCCTGCGCTGCAGCGACCGCGAGATTCGCCAGTTGACCAACATCTACACACCCGATTGCCTGATCTGCGTCGACCCGACGCTGGCGAAGTCGGTCGATATCTTTGCCGGCCTCAAGCCGGGCGGGACGCTTGTTCAGGCCACGCACCGGCCACTGGACCAAGTCGCGGTCTCCGCTGCGGTGGGCCGGGTGGGCCTCTGCGATGCGATCGGAATTGCGTTGCAGATATTCAATAAGCCGATCACCAACACGCTGATGCTTGGTGCGTTTGCCCGGACCACCGGCATCGTCTCGCTGGACGCGCTGAAGCGCTCGCTGGAAGATTCCGATTTCCGTGACGCCGGTCTGAAGCAGAACATGGTCGCGCTGGAACGTGGCTACAACGAGACGACGGTGCACACCATCGAGCGGAGGGTTGCCGCATGAGCAGGCACAACAGCTACCCGATGTTCAATCTGGCACTGGCCAACGTGCCGGACGACCTGAGCCCCGTCGCCACCGAAATGAGCCCGATGCTGCCCGGCGACTGGCGCAGCATGCGGCCGGTGGTCGATCGCGACAAATGCGTGAAGTGCGCCGTGTGCTGGCTGTATTGCCCGGTGCAATGCGTCGAGGAAAAGCCGGCCTGGTTCGATTTCAACCTGAAGACCTGCAAGGGTTGCGGCATCTGCGCCACCGAATGTCCGCAGCGCGCGATCACCATGATTCCGGAGGCAGTATGAGAGCTCTTTGCCGCCGTGTCGCCAGCGCCGACTTTTCTGAGGAGGCATCATGACTACCGCCACCCTTGAAACACCGGCCCAGGCCAAGCGCGCCAAGCAGAAGGTCATGCTGGTCGAAGGCAACGAGGCCGCCGCGCTGGGCGTCGCCCTGGCGCGCCCGGACATGGTCGCCGTGTATCCGATCACGCCGCAGTCCTCGCTGGTCGAACACGTCGCCAAGCTGATCGCCGACGGCAAGATGGATGCCGACATCGTCGATGCCGAGGGCGAGCATTCGGTGCTCTCCGTGTTGCAAGGCGGTGCCCTGGCCGGGGCGCGGACCTATACCGCGACCTGCGGGCCGGGCCTCGCCTGCATGGTCGAACCCTATTTCCGCACCTCCGGCATGCGCCTGCCCATAGTCATGTCCATCGTCACACGCGACGGCATCACGCCGCAGTCGGTCTGGGGCGGTCACCAGGATGCGATGACGGTGCGCGAGGTCGGCTGGGTGCAGGTGTATTGCGAGACTGTGCAGGAAGTGCTCGATACCACCATCATGGCCTTCAAGATCGCTGAGCATCACGACGTGATGCTGCCGGTGAATGTCTGCCTCGACGGCAACTACTTGTCCTACGGCACCTCGCGCGTCGAGCTGCCGAACCAGGAAGACGTCGATGCCTTCATGGGCGTCAAGGATGTGAACTGGCATGTGGCGCTCGATCCGCTGCGGCCGATGGCCGTCGATCCGCTGACCGGCGGTTCGGGCGGCAAGGGGCCGTCGACCTTCGTGCGCTACCGCAAGGGCCAGTGCCGCGGCATGCAGAATTCGCTGCGCGTGATCGAGGAAGTACACGCCGAGTGGGCGCAGCGCTTCGGCCGCAGCTGCGCGCCGCTGGTCGAGGAGTACCGCCTCGACGGCGCCGACTACGCGATCATGACCCTGGGCAGCATGACCGGCGCCGCCAAGGATGCGATCGACGAGGCGCGCGACGCCGGCAAGAACGTGGGACTGATCAAGATCAAGACCTTCAGCCCCTTTCCGATCGATGCGCTGCTCAAGTCCTTCGCCAAAATTCAGGCGCTGGGCGTGGTCGATCGTTCGGTCGGCTTCCGCTGGAACTGCGGGCCGATGTACCAGGAGACCATGGGCGTGCTGTATCGCCTCGGCCGACATATTCCGTCGATGAGCTTCATCGGTGGCCTCGCCGGAGCCGACATCACGGTCGGCCATTTCCACCGCGTCATCGAAGCCACCGAAAAGCTGCTGAAGAGCCCCGCGGCGATCGAGCCGGTATGGCTCAACGAAAAGGATTGACCATGGAACAGACCAAGTATCTCGTGGTCGGCAGCAG
>JAIOPW010000500.1 GCA_021413665.1 Rhodocyclales bacterium
TCGCCAAGGCATCAACGCCCTCAGTCCGAGGACCCAGAACACGGTGGCGATGGTTCCCGCCAGCACATCGCTCGGGAAATGCACCTGCAGGTAGACACGGGAACCACCGACCAGCACCGCCATCGACACCAGCGTCGGCGCCCACCACCGCCTGTGGCGGGTGATGCGGGGCACCAGGACCAGCAGCAGGGCCACGACGACCGCCGTCGCCTGTGCCGCGTGGGCGCTGGGAAATGAAAGTGGCGAAGCCACCGGCGTCAGCGCCACGAAGAGTTCCGGGCGCGGGCGAAGCGCCAGATGCTTGGCGATCTGGGCCAGCAAGGACGCTCCGGCCAGCGCGGCGATGAGAAACCGGGCATCATCGCGAAACCCCCGGCGCCACAGCAGGACGGCCGCGAGTATCACCGAAGGCAGCAACAGGATCAGTGACCCCAGCCGGGTCAGGCCCAGAAATCCGGCGTCCAGCCACCGGCCGCGCCAGGAGTTGGCCAGGATCAAACCTTCCCGATCGAAGGCGGGAACGCCGGACTCGCTGCCACCCACCCAGGCGTTCATCGCCAGCAGCGTGGCGAGGGCCGCGAACCACCACAGACCCACCCCTATCGCGCGGCGGCTCATGTCAGCGATATGCTTCCATCCTGCGCCAGACGCTGGCAAGCCAGGGCTGCTGTTCGCGGGGCAAACCGGCCGGGCGATAGTAATGTTCCAGTTCGATGAATCCGGCAGCCGTCAGATAATCGCGCCACGTCTCAAGATCGTAATAGGCGCCATAGCGCTCGCCATTGATGCTTTCCTGATTGTCGCCACGCGGATTCGAGCTGAACAACACGCCGCCGGGCTTCAACGTCGCATGCAACTGCCGCAACACGCGCGGCAACTCCTGTCGCGGCACGTGGAACAGGGAAGCGTTGGCGAACACCCCGTCAAAACAGGCATCGGGCAGTTCCAGCCGCAGAAAATCCTGTTGCCAGACTTCGCAGCCGCCGTGGCTGCGCGCCATCTCGGCCAGCGCCGGTGCCCCTTCAACGCCGACGACCCGATGCCCGCGCAGGGCGAACGCCTGCAGGTCGCGGCCAGGGCCGCAGCCGAAGTCGAGGATGCCGAATGGCGGTGTTGCCCGAATGTGCCGCAGCAACGCCTCGATGTTCTGCTCCACGTCGTGATGGCGCGTGCCTTCCCAGAAGGCCTCGGCGCGCCCATGATAGTGATCGAGCGTGCGGGCGACGACTTGTTGTAGTGTTACTGGATCGAGCTTCATGGGCGAGATAGTCTCCGAACCTGGCGCAGCTTACCCGTTCGCCTGGGCTTGCACTAGCGCAGGATCGCCGCCCGCGCCGACTTCCTGAACAATATTCGCGGCTCCGCATTTCGCGTTTGTTGCAACTTGTTGCCACGCAGGAATTGCCGAATGGCATCGGCGTCCGCGGAAGACCCGATGTGGCAGACCCCGCGGCAGCCCGTCCGCATTACATCTCCTTGCACTCGATTGTCCCGGCGCATGCGCTCCGGTGCGTTAATGCCTGCAGGTGGGCGTTCTTCCGTCCGCGGCAACAAGGAGAAAGTCATGAAACAACGCAAGCTCGTTCTGATGGCATGCGCCGCACTCGGCATCGCGCTCGGCGCGCCACCGTCGCAAGCAGCCGATATCGCCGTCAACCTGGGTACGCTCAGCATCGACATCGATTTCGGGCCGCCGCCCCAGCGTTTCGAACCTGTGCCACCACCACGCTTCGGCCACGTCTGGGCACCGGGTTACTGGCGCGCGACGGGACGCCACCACGAATGGATCGCGGGGCGCTGGATCGAGGCGCGACGCGACCACGCCTGGATAGCGGATCGCTGGGTACCCGTCGGACACCGCTGGCGCCACGAGCCAGGGCGCTGGGAACGTCAAACCGCCGTGCACAACTCACAGGGTCATTACGACGCCGGCTTCTGGCGCCGCCATGACGCCGATCGTCATTCCCGGTATCAATAATCAATAGTCCGTTCGCCGTGTCGGACTCTGTCTGCCGGGGATTCCGCTTCGCGGGCCGGCAAGCGCCGACTTTCGAGGCGCCGCCGCAAAAAGAAACGCCACGGCAAACCGTGGCGTTTCTGGATTCCGGCACGAACTGCTCAGTGCCGCATCAACCGCTACCGTTGATCACGCCTTCAGTGCGACCAGCACTTCGTCGAGCATCTTCTTCGCGTCACCGAAAAGCATCCGGTTGTTCTCCTTGTAGAACAGCGGATTGTCCACACCGGCGTAGCCCGAAGCCATGCTGCGCTTCATGACGATGGAGGTCTTGGCCTTCCACACTTCGAGCACCGGCATGCCGGCGATCGGGCTGGTCGGATCGTCCTGCGCCGCCGGATTCACGATGTCGTTGGCGCCAATCACCATTGCCACGTCCGTGGTCGGGAAGTCGTCGTTGAGCTCGTCCATTTCCATCACGATGTCGTAAGGCACCCTGGCTTCGGCCAGCAGCACGTTCATGTGGCCTGGCATGCGCCCCGCTACCGGATGGATGCCGAAACGGATATTGACACCCTTCTCGCGCAGGTGCTTGGTGATTTCATACACCGTGTGCTGGGCCTGGGCCACCGCCATGCCGTAGCCGGGGACGATGATCACGCTCTTGGCATCCTTCAGCAGTTCGGCGGTCTCGAGGGCGCTGATCGGCACCACTTCACCGGCCGGTTGCGCAGCGTCACCCTTGGGTGCGGGCGTGCCGCCGCCGGTGCCGAAGCCACCGGCAATGACACTGATGAAATTGCGGTTCATCGCCCGGCACATGATGTAGGACAGGATCGCGCCGGAGGAACCAACCAGCGCGCCGACCACGATCAGCAGGTCGTTCGACAGCATGAAGCCGGTCGCTGCCGCCGCCCAGCCGGAGTAGCTGTTGAGCATCGACACCACCACCGGCATGTCGGCACCGCCGATCGCCATCACCATGTGGATGCCGAACAGCAGAGCGATCACCGTCATCACGATCAGCGGGGTCATGCCGTCGGCGATCGAATGACTGCTGATGAACTTGCCGCCGAACCAGATCACCACCAGCAGGCCGACCAGGTTCATCCAGTGGCGCGCCGGCAGCAGCAGCGGCGAACCGCCGATCTTTCCATTGAGCTTGCCGAAGGCGATCAGCGAACCGGAGAAGGTCACCGCACCGATCAGGATGCCGATGTAGATTTCCAGCTCGTGGATGGTCTTCTCGGCACCGGCCAGCGGAGCCGAGGTGTCGATGTAGCTGGCGAAGCCGACCAGGCACGCGGCGAGGCCGACCAGGCTGTGCATCAGCGCCACCAGCTCGGGCATCTGCGTCATCTTGACCACTTTTGCCGCATACAGGCCGATGGCGCCACCGACCACCATGGAACCGATGATCCAGGGGATGCCGGCCGCCGTGACGCGCGGACCGAACACCGTCGCCAGCACGGCGATGCCCATGCCGATCATGCCGTAGAGGTTGCCGCGCCGCGAGGTCTCGGGGTTGGACAGCCCGCCGAGGCTGAGGATGAAAAGAATGGTTGCTCCGATGTAGGAGACGGTTGCCAGATTTCCAGACATGTCGAGTCTCCCTGGGTTATTTGCGGAACATGTCCAGCATGCGCTGGGTCACGGCGAAACCGCCGAACATGTTGACTGCGGTGAGTGCGATGCCGCC
>JAIOPW010000501.1 GCA_021413665.1 Rhodocyclales bacterium
TGCTCGCGCACGCGGCGGGCAATCAGTTGCGCAACCTGGGAACCGAAGTCGAGGATGAGGATTTTCTGGTGGGCCATGATGGGGTCTCGGTAAAAGAAAATGCAGTTTCAGTGACGGCTCACGTCGGCACTATTGACGTCAAGCGCAGAGGCCGAAACTAAAAAGGCGGCCGTAGCCGCCTTTCCCTGACAAACGGCATCAATCGATATGGTAATTCGGTGCTTCCTTGGTGATCTGCACATCATGCACGTGCGATTCACGGATACCGGCCGAGGTGATTTCGACAAACTCCGCCTTCGCCCGCATTTCATCGATCGTGGCGCAGCCGACATAACCCATGGACGAACGCAGGCCACCCATCAGTTGATGAATCACGGCGATGACCGGGCCCTTGTAGGGCACGCGGCCTTCGATGCCTTCCGGCACCAGCTTTTCGACGTTGGCGTCGGAATCCTGGAAGTAACGGTCCGCGGCGCCGTCTTTCATCGCACCGAGGCTGCCCATGCCGCGATAGGCCTTGTAGGAACGTCCCTGATAGAGCACGGTCTCGCCCGGCGCTTCCTCGGTGCCGGCGAACAGACCGCCCAGCATCACGGCATTGGCACCGGCGGCGATCGCCTTTGAGATGTCGCCCGAGTAGCGTATGCCTCCATCCGCAATGAGCGGCGTGTTGCTTGCGGCGAGTGCGTTTGCCACCATATCGACCGCGGTGATCTGCGGCACCCCGACTCCGGCGACGATGCGCGTGGTGCAGATCGAGCCGGGGCCGATGCCGACCTTGACGCCATCGGCCCCATGATCGACCAGGGCCTTCGCCGCTGTCGCCGTGGCGATGTTGCCGCCGATAACCTCCACCTGCGGAAAATTCTTCTTGACCCATTGCACGCGCTTCAGCACGCCTTCGGAGTGGCCGTGGGCGGTGTCCACCACGATCACGTCGACGCCGGCTTCGGCCAGCAGTTCGACGCGCTCCTCGGTGCCCTCACCCACGCCGACGGCGGCGCCGCAACGCAAGTGCCCCTGCTCGTCCTTGCAGGCGAAGGGATGTTCGCTGGACTTGAGGATGTCCTTGACCGTCACCAGGCCGCGCAACTGGAAATCGGCATTGACCACCAGCACACGCTCCAGGCGGTGCTTGTGCATCAGCGCCTTGGCTTCCTCGGGGGAACTGCCCTCCATGACCGTGACCAATCGGTCGCGTGGCGTCATGATGGCGCGCACAGCCTGGTCGAGGTTGGTCTCGAAGCGCGTATCGCGATTGGTGACGATGCCGACCACGACGCCGTTATCCACCACCGGCAAGCCGGAAATCCGGTAGCTGCGCGTCAGCGCCAGCACTTCGCGTACCGTCATGGTCGGCGGAACGGTGATCGGATCTTTCAGTACGCCGGATTCGAAGCGCTTGACCTTGGCCACTTCGGCGGCCTGCGCCTTCGGGTTCAGGTTCTTGTGCACGATGCCGATGCCGCCTTCCTGCGCCAAGGCGATGGCAAGGCGTGCTTCCGTCACCGTATCCATGGCAGCGGAAAGCAGCGGCAGGTTCAGCTGGATCTTGCGGGTGAGGTGGGTGGCGAGGCTGACGTCGCGGGGGAGGATCGCCGAGTGGGCGGGAACCAGGAGGACGTCGTCAAACGTCAGCGCCTTCTGGAGCATTCGCATAATTGTTTTCCTTGGGGCAAAGGACCATTATACGCGAGGCCAAGCCCCCTTTTTTGGCGTCACGCGCCGTTCCATCGGCGCCGACTATTCCGCTTCACCCGCGTCGCCGCCGCCCTTCTTCATCACTTTGCCCTCGGCCGCACGCTGTTTGCGCACTTCCTTGGGATCGGCGATCAGGGGACGGTAGATTTCCACCCGATCGCGGTCGCGCAAGGCCGTATCGGCCTTGGCCAGCTTGGCGTAGACGCCGAGCTTGTTCTTCGCCAGGTCGATTTCCGGATAGCGCGCGAGAAGTCCCGAAGCCTCGATCGCCTGGCCGACGGTGCTTCCGGCCGGCAAGCTCAGGCTCGATATCTCCTGGCGTTCCGGGCGGGCATAGACAACTTCGATGTGGATGGTTTCAGCCATAAACTTTCTGCGCCCTTTTGACAAATGAATCGACAAAGGTGTTGGCGATGTGGTTGAACACGGGGCCAAGCGCCTTTTCCAGCAACTGGCTGGAAAACTCGTAGTGCAGGCGGAATTCTACCTTGCAGGCGGTGTCGCCAAGCGGCGTGAAG
This sequence comes from Rhodocyclales bacterium, assembly GCA_021413665.1. Taxonomy (GTDB): domain Bacteria; phylum Pseudomonadota; class Gammaproteobacteria; order Burkholderiales; family Rhodocyclaceae; genus Sulfuritalea. The sequence goes on from JAIOPW010000501.1 coordinate 2,220, forward strand.
CGCCAGTGCCCGTCCATGTGGGCGAAGGGCCCGTCGGTCAGGCGAATGTCCATCAGCAACGGTTCCTCCTTGGTGTTCTCGGTCGAGAACTGCGACTTGAGGCCGTGATAATTGATGTACAAGGTCGCCGCGGTGCGCGTCGCAGTGCGCTCATGAAGTGTCGTGCCGCCACACCAGGGAAGGAATAGCGGATAGTCCTCGACCCGGTCCACCAGCACGAACATCTGCATCGGCGTGCGTTCGATCAATACGGATTTTTCGACCAGAGCCATTCGGGAATGCCGCCAGGGCGCGTGGAGAGGGTGCAGTAGAATGCCGCATTTTATCGCCTCACCCCATGAGCATCGCCGACAACAAGAAGGCATTCCACGATTACTTCATCGAAGAGCGCTACGAGGCCGGTCTGGTCCTCGAAGGCTGGGAAGTGAAGGCGATCCGCGCCGGGCGGGCGCAGATCAAGGAAGCCTACGTGGTGGTCAAAAGCGGCGAGGTCTTCCTCATCGGCGCCCACATCACCCCGCTGCTCTCGGCGTCGACCCATGTCCATCCCGATCCGGTGCGGACGCGCAACAAAGGGCAAGAAGCAGCACGACAAGCGCGACGCCGAAAAAGATCGCGACTGGGTGCGTGAGAAGGCGCGCGTGATGCGCGACAAGCGCGCCTGAACCGCCAGCCGCCAACCCCATGACGCCAACCACCCTGCTCTGGCTGGTCACCGGCTGCCTGATGCTGCAGCCCTTGTCCACCGACCTCTACCTTGCGTCGCTGCCCGGCATGGCCAGCGATTTTGGCGTCAGCCCGGCTGCCGTGCAGCAGACCCTGTCTCTGTTCGTGTTCGGCTTTGGCACCGCGCAGCTTGTCAGCGGTCCGCTCTCGGATCGCTACGGCAGGAAGCCGGTGATGATTGCGGGCCTCGCCGTCTACCTGGTATCCGGCCTGGCGTGCGCATTGGCGCCAAGTCTGGATTGGCTGGTGGCGGCGCGCTTCGTCCAGGCGATTGGCTGCTGCACGGCGGTGGTCGTCGCGCGCGCCGTCATCCGCGACGCCTATTCGCCGGCGGAAGGCGCCCGCGTGCTGGCCAAGGCACTTTCGCTGCTGTCGCTGGCACCGATCTTCGGCCCGATACTGGGCGGCTACCTTCAGGTCAACTTCGGCTGGCGCGCCGCGTTTGTGGCGCTGGCGCTGGCCGGCCTGGCGGTCTGGTTTTCTGCGCTGCGCCACATGAAGGAATCCAACAGCCAACCCAATCCGGATGCGATGCGGCTCGCCAGCCTCGGCCGCACCTACCTCGCGGTGGTGCGCACGCCCGCCTTTTGGGCCTACGCCCTGCCGGGCTCGATTTCCTATGCCTCGATTTTCGTCTTCATTTCGGGAACACCCTTCGTGCTGATCCGCGTGCTCGGCGTGGCTCCCCAGCACTACGGTTACCTGTTCGCCTTCGGTGTCTGCGGCTATCTGGGCGGAACCCTGATCTGCCGGCGGCTGCTGGGCCGCATCGGTGTCGACCGGGTCTTGGCTCTGGGCACCTCGCTCGGGCTGGTTGGCGGGCTGGGCTTCCTCGGGCTGGTGCTGGCGGGCGTGAGCCACTGGACGCTGGTCGTCGCGGCCCAGTTCGCGGTGATGACGGCCCACGGCATCAACTTCCCATGCACCCAGGCCGGATCGCTCGCCCCGTTTCCTGAAAAGGCGGGTGCCGCCGCGGGGCTCTTTGGCTGCCTCGTGATGTATGCCGCGCTTGCTGCCGGCATGTGGGTCGGCAGCAGCCATGATGGCACGGTACTGCCGCTGGCTTCGATCAGCGCCACGGTGGGCGTCATCCTCTTCGCTTCGGCACGGGTACTCGCGCATCACGGCAAGACGGTTTAAGCACGGCGAGGGAGCTTGCTCCGGCTGAACTTCGCGCTGCCGTTGGCGCTGCGCAGCAAGCACTCCCGGCCCACGCCGTTCGACCGACTACCGCGTCACATTCCTATCTGTACGGCAGTGCTTTGCAGCCGCATTGCCTCGCGCCGGCAGAAAAAATATTCCTGCCGATCGAAGCATGCCAGCAATGCCATTGCTCCGCCTGAGTCCCGCTTGAGACGGGCTATGCCCTTCGATATAGCCAAGGCAGCGCAGGATCAAATCACTACTTGAAACGCATGACAGCGGGATGCTACGATCATCACTGATTCGCGAATTACAAGAGTCGGCGCTGGCGGGACGGCGATTTTGCTTGTGCGAATAGTGAGTGGAGGATAGCGGCGTGATGGAAATGAAATCGACATCGACATCGACTGCGTTGGCTGGAGAACGGAGGAGCACGGCTATGCGAAATGAAAAGCGAAATAACTCTGACCCCAATGGCACCCCATTGAAAAGTCGGCGCTGGCGGAACGGCGGCAGACACCACCAGACACCTGAAGGAAGCGTCGAAAGGCGGGCGGCGTAATGGGGATCATCCTGCTAGCCCTGGTTGGGCTGTATCTGCTGGTCAGCTTGGGTGTCGTGATCGGGGCGGTGGCTTACGCGAGAAAGGCCGGCAAGAGCCCAAAGCGCTGGGGCTGGAGTGCAGCCTTGGTGATGTACCTGATTCCCTTCTGGGACTGGATTCCGACGGTGGCGGTGCATCAGTACTACTGCGCAACCGAGGCAGGGTTCTGGGTTTACAAAACGCCGGAGCAGTGGAAGAAGGAGAACCCGGGGGTGATGGAAACGCTGGTGGCGAACACGGGGGCACCTTCGCGCAACGAACAAGTCGACGATGGGCATGCCAAAACGAAAGTATTCATTCTCAATGACAGGTTCAACTGGATCGTGACCCAACAGGACTTCTCAAACGTGCTACCGATCATCCGTAGCGAGCAGAAAGTCACGGATACAAAGACGAATGAGGTGTTGGCTCGATATGTTGATTTTGGTACAGGAAACTCAGTCAAGAACACCGTTGGCCCACCGGGGCCATTGAAGTTCTGGTTGCACAGTGGGCACTGCAACCGTGGTGGACAGAACCAAGACGCATTGAGAGATTTCCGGAACATATTCTTTGGAGAGCAGAAATGACAACAGTCGTGGACCTATTTCAGCAAGCGCAGTTGGCCGAAGCTGCATACGCAAACTTTTTCCAGAACTAAAGGGGTCAGAGACATTTGACTTTCCGAGTACCTGACATGCCACGCCGCGCACGAATTCTTCTCCCCGACTACCCGCTGCACATCGTTCAGCGCGGAATCAATCGCGAGCCTTGCTTCTTCGCCGAGGAAGACTACCAGTGCTACCTCCATTGGCTGGAAGAAGCGGCTCACGATTGCGGCTGCGCGATTCATGCCTATGCGTTGATGACCAACCATGTCCATCTGCTGCTCACCCCGGCGAGAGCGGGCGCGCCGGCGCGCCTGATGCAATCGCTGGGCCGTCGCTACGTGCAGTACGCCAATCGCCAGTACCGACGCAGCGGCAGCCTGTGGGAAGGCCGCTACAAGTCGAGCGTGGTCCAGGCCGAAAGCTACCTGCTGGCCTGCATGCGCTACATCGAGCTCAATCCCGTGCGCGCCGCGATGGTCGCAGATCCCGGCGGCTACCGGTGGTCCAGCTATCGGGCCAACGGCCTGGGTCAGCCCGACGCCCGGCTGACGCCGCATTCGCTCTACCTTGGCCTCGACGTCGAACCCGCGTCGCGCTACGCCGCCTACCGGGCGCTGTTTCGACCACATCTGGATGCCGATGCGGCCGGCGACGTTCGCGAGGCGCTACGCCTGGGCATGCCCTTGGGCAGCGAACGCTTTGCCGAAACGATCTGCGCTCGATTG
>JAIOPW010000177.1 GCA_021413665.1 Rhodocyclales bacterium
AATGGGTCACTACCTTGCCGCGCGCGCATGCAACGTCAAGGTTCTGCGTTTCGCGTTCGGGTTCGGCAAGGTGATCTGGATGCGGCGCCACGGGCGCGACGGCACCGAGTGGGCGGTCTCGGCCTTTCCCCTGGGCGGCTATGTCAAAATGCTGGACGAACGCGAGGGCGACGTGGCGGTGGATGAATTGCCGCGTGCCTTCAACCGGCAATCCGTCGGTCGGCGTGCGTTCATCGTTGTGGCGGGCCCGGCGGCCAACTTCCTGCTGGCGATCGTGCTGTACTGGTTCCTCTTCATGCACGGCGTGACGGAACTCAAGCCCCGTCTCGGACCACCGCCGGTCGGCACGCCGGCGGCGATGGCGGGAGTCGGCGATGGCGTGACGGTTCGCGCGGTCAATGGCAAGGCCATCGAAACCTGGCAGCAGTTGCGCTGGGAGGTCTTGCGGCGGGCACTGGACAAGGAACCACTGGACCTGGACGTGATCAGCCCGCAACGGGAGACCGGCCGGTACCAAATTGCCACTGATCGTTTCGATCTGGAAGAGCTTGAAAAAGATCCCTTGCGCGCTCTGGGGCTGACCCTCTACCGGCCGCGCCTGCCCGCCGTGGTTGGTCGCGTGCTGCCCGGTTCGGCTGCGGAACTGGCTGGTTTCCGGGAAAGCGACCGCGTGCTCTCCATCGACGGCAAGCCGATCGCCCAATGGGCTGAATTGGCGGCCACGGCGCGCAGTGCGGCGGGACGACCGCTGAAATTCGAGGTAGAGCGCGATGGCCGGTTGGTCGAACTGGTGGCAACACCGCGCCTGTCTGAGGATGGCGGGCAAAAGCTGGGACGACTGGGCCTGATGGTAAAAGAAGGGCAGGGAGAAGCCTTCGAGATGACCACCGTGGTCAGTTACGGTCCCCTCGATTCCGTCAGCCGTGCCCTCGAGCAGACCTGGGACACATCGATCCTGAGCCTGCGCATGATGGGGCGAATGCTGACCGGCGAATTGTCGTGGAAAAACCTTTCCGGGCCAGTCACCATCGCCGATTACGCCGGACAGTCCGCTCGCCTTGGGACCAGCTACTACCTGCGGTTTCTCGCCCTGATCAGCATCAGCCTCGGTGTCCTCAACCTGCTGCCGGTGCCGGTTCTGGATGGGGGGCATTTGATGTATTATCTCGTCGAGTTTCTCAAGGGCGGCCCGGTGTCAGAGCGGGCCCTGGAAATCGGCCAGCAGATCGGTTTCGCCTTATTGGCGTTGCTGATGGCTTTTGCCTTCTACAACGATATCAACCGTCTTGTCTCCGGCTAATTTTCGTCAAACCAAATGAATAAGAAACTGCTTGCCGGTCTTGTTTCCGCGCTGCTGGTCCGATCCGCGCTGGCTTTTGATCCTTTTCCCATCAAGGATATTCGCGTCGAGGGGATTCAGCGCACCGAGGCCGGTACCGTGTTTTCCTATCTGCCGGTGAAGGTGGGCGACACCATGACCGACGAGAAGGCGGCGGCGGCGATCAAGGCGCTTTTCGCCACCGGCTTCTTCAAGGATGTGCGCCTTGAGATCGACGGACAGGTGCTGGTGGTGGTGCTGGAAGAGCGACCGGCCATCGCATCGCTGGAATTCACCGGCCTCAAGGCCTTCAAGCCGGAAGACCTGAAGAAGTCATTGCGCGATGTCGGTCTTGCGGAATCGCGCATTTTCGATCGCGCCATGGTGGAACGCGCGGAGCAGGAATTGAAGCGGCAGTATCTTGCGCAGGGACACTATGCGGTTCAGGTGACGACGACCATCACGCCGCTGGAACGCAATCGCGTCGGCGTGAATTTCGCGGTAAGCGAGGGCGACATCGCCAAGATCAAGCAGATCAACATCATCGGCACCTCGGCATTCAGCGAATCCGACCTGCTCGATCTGATGGCGTTGCGCACGCCGGGCTGGCTGACCTGGTATACCAAGAACGACCAGTACTCCAAGCAGAAGCTTTCCGGCGACCTGGAAAAGCTGCGCTCCCATTATCTTGATCGCGGCTATCTGGAATTCAATATTGATTCCACGCAAGTCTCCATCTCGCCGGACAAGCAGGACATCTACATCACCGTCAATATCACCGAGGGTGAACGATACTCTGTCTCTTCAGTCAAGCTGGCCGGTCAGTTGTTGCTGCCGGAAGAGGAATTGACCAAGCTGGTCCTGATAAAGCCAGGTGAGGTGTTCTCGCGGGAAAAGATGACCGATACGACCAAGGCCATCAGCGAGCGTCTGGGCAACGAAGGCTATGCGTTCGCCAACGTCAATGCGGCGCCGGAGCTGGACAAGGAAAAACGGCAGGTGGCGTTCACGGTCTTCATCGATCCGGGACGCCGCGTTTATGTGCGCCGGATCAATGTCAGTGGCAACACGCGGACGCGTGACGAAGTGATACGCCGCGAAATGCGCCAGGCCGAATCCGGCTGGTACGACGGCGAGAAGATCAACAAGTCGCGCAGCCGGGTCGATCGGCTGGGCTATTTCGACGACGTCACCGTCGAAACTCCCCCCGTCGCGGGAACCACGGACCAGGTCGATATGGAGATCAAGGTCAAGGAGAAGCCGACCGGCAACATGATGCTGGGAGCCGGTTTCTCAAGTGCCGAAAAAGTGACTCTTTCCGGTTCGGTGCAGCAGCAGAATCTGTTCGGCAGCGGCAAGCATGTCGGGGTTCAGGTCAGCACCAGCAAGTCGAACAAGGTTTACTCGCTATCACATACCGACCCCTATTTCACGGTCGACGGCGTCAGCCAGGGTTTCGATATCTACACCCGCAAGACCGACAGCAGCACGCTGGCGGTCGGCAGCTTCGGCTCGGACTCGATGGGCGGCGGACTGCGCTGGGGCCTTCCCGTTGCCGAGGACGACTACCTCAATCTCGGGCTTTCGATCGACCGTACCACGCTATATGTGGACAGCAACAGCCCGCTTCGTTATCAGGACTACGTGGCACGTTCCGGCGCGCGCAGCAATACCCTGCTGACGACTGTTGGTTGGCAGAAGGATGGTCGCGACAGTCTGTTGGTGACTACAAAAGGGGTCTATCGGCGTGCGGTGCTCGAGCTCGCGCTACCTGGCAGTACCGCAACCTATGTGCGGGCCACCTATCAGCATCAGCACTTCTTTCCGCTGGATCGCAAGTTGACGCTGGCGCTGAATGGCGAGATCGGGTTGGCGAAGTCCTATGGCAACAAGGATCTTCCTTTCTTCAAGAACTTCTACGCCGGCGGCATTGGATCGGTGCGTGGCTTCGAGTCGAGTTCGCTCGGGCCGCGCGACCTGGCCACCAATGAGGCGCTGGGTGGCGACAAGCGACTGGTCGGAAACGCGGAACTGCTGTTTCCCGTGCCGGGAATGGGTCAGGACAATTCCTTGCGCCTGAGCGCATTTTTGGATGCCGGCGGTGTCTGGGGTTACGACAGCAAGTTCAGTTTCGGCAGCATGCGGTACAGTGGTGGTATTGGCCTCGCATGGAATTCACCGATGGGTCCGCTGAAGTTTTCCTTCGCCAATCCGTTCAACAAGAAAGCTGAAGACAAATTGCAGCGTCTGCAGTTCCAGATGGGTTCGGTCTTTTGATCCCCTTATAGCGAGAGAATCATGTTAAAGAAAATCATTGTCGCAAGTACCGCCCTGTTGTTGATCTCGTCCGGCGTCATGGCCGAGGGCAAGATCGGTTTCGTCAATAGTCAGAAGATACTGAACGATGCGCCGCAGGCAGCGCGCGCAAAAAAGAAGATCGAAAAGGACTTCGAAAAACGCGATCAGGATCTTCAGCGCATTGCCAAGCAACTGCAGGGCATGCAGGAGAATATCGACAAGAACGCGGTGACCATGGCCGAGAGCGAGCGCCGCGCCAAGGAACGCGAGTTCGCCGAACTCAATCGTGATTTCCAGCGCAAGCAAAGGGAGTTTCGCGAGGATCTGAGCCAGCGGCAGAACGAGGAAATGGCGTCGATATTCGAGCGGGTTAACAAGATCATCAAGCAGATCGCCGAGGCCGAGAAATACGACATCATTTTCCAGGAGGCTGTCTACGCCAACCCGCGGATCGATATCACCGACAGGGTAATCAAGGCACTGGGTGACGGCACCAAGTAAGTCGGTTCTGGCCGTGGCGCTGCGGCTTGACGAGATCGTCGCCCGATTCGGCGGAGAAATAGTCGGCGCCGGCGACACGGTGATTTCCCGCATCGGCACGCTGGAGGGCGCCGAGCCCGGCGATCTGGCATTTCTCGCCAATCCCAGGTATCGCCATCAACTTGCGACTACTCGTGCCGCGGCCGTCATCATGGCGCCGCCAGTTGCGGATGGCCCGGCGGCGGCAATTCTGACGCCTCAGCCTTATCTCTATTACGCTCGCGTTGCGCAGTGGCTCAATCCGGTGCCGGTGCCGGCGCCGGGCGTGCATCCAAGCGCCGTGGTAGAGGGCGACGTGGCACCCAGTGCCAGCATAGGTCCGAACGTGTGGGTGGGGCCAGGCTCGACGATAGGCGGGCAGGTCGTGATTGCGGCGAACTGCAGCATAGGTGAAGGGGTCGAGATCGGTGCCGGTACCCGGCTCGCGAGTAACGTCGCCATTTATTCCGGAAGCCGTTTGGGGGAGCGCTGCCTGGTTCACTCCGGGGCGGTGATTGGTGCCGACGGCTTTGGTTTTGCACGCGAAGCGGATGGCGCCTGGGTCAAGATTCCGCAAGTAGGTCGTGTGCTGATCGGGAACGATGTGGAAATCGGCGCCGGTACCACGATCGATCGAGGCGCGCTGGGCGACACGATGATCGGCGACGGCGTCAAGCTGGACAACCAGATTCAGGTTGGTCACAACGTGCGGATCGGCGCCCATACCGCCATGGCCGGGTGTGTCGGCATTGCTGGCAGCGCGGTAATCGGCGCGCGCTGTACGGTCGGTGGCGGGGCGGTTATCCTCGGCCACCTGAACATCGCCGACGACGTCAATGTGTCTGCCGGAACGCTGGTGACCAAGTCGATCGCCGGCGCAGGCACCTACAGTGGCGCGGTGCCCTTCCTCGAACATGGCGACTGGCTCAAGAATTTTTCGCGGCTGCGTCATCTTGATGCGATGGCCGATAAAATTCGTGCCCTCGAACAGCGGCTTGCCGCACTGGAGAAGAATTGATGAGCGAAAAAGGCGTCGGAGGGGCCGTCGAATCCCGCATGGATATCCACGAAATTCTGAACTACTTGCCGCATCGCTACCCGTTCCTGCTGGTCGATCGCGTGCTGGAAGCAATCCCCGGCGAGCGGATTACCGCGCTGAAGAATGTCAGCATGAATGAGCCATTCTTTCCGGGGCACTACCCGCATCATCCGGTGATGCCCGGCGTACTGGTGGTCGAGGCGATGGCGCAGACGGCGGCGATCCTCTCCTTCAAGACCATGGACAGCCGGCCCGATGACAAATCGGTGTACTACTTCGTCGGCATCGACAATGCGCGCTTCAAGCGGCCGGTCGGTCCCGGCGACCAGTTGGTGATCGATGTCACGCTCGTCGCCAACAAGCGCGGCATCTGGAAATTTTCGGCGACAGCGAAGGTGGACGGGCTGGTGGCTGCGGAAGCCGACCTGATCTGCGCCGTTCGTCCAACGCCCTGATGAGCATTCATCCTACCGCCATCGTCCATCCCGCGGCGAAACTGGGTCGTGGCGTGGTGGTCGGCCCATACTCGATCGTGGGCGAGCATGTCGAGATTGGCGAGCACACTGTGATCGGCCCCCATGTCGTGTTGGCCGGACACACCCGAATAGGCCGCGACAATCGCATCTTCCAGTTCTGCTCCATCGGCGAACAGCCGCAGGACAAGAAATACGCCGGCGAACCGACGCGACTGGAAATAGGCGATCGCAACACTATCCGGGAGTTCTGTACCTTCAATTGCGGCACCGCGCAGGATGCCGGCGTCACTCGCCTTGGCGACGACAACTGGATCATGGCCTATGTGCATCTGGCACATGATTGCCAGGTCGGCGACCGTACCATATTCGCCAATAACGCCCAGTTGGCAGGCCATGTGCATATTGGCGACTGGGCCATCCTCGGCGGCTTCACGGTGGTTCATCAGTTCGTGCGCATCGGCGCCCACAGCATCACGGCAATGGGTACCATCCTGTTCCAGGATTTGCCACCCTTCGTCATGGCGGCGGGTAATCCGGCGGAGCCGCGCAGTATCAACGCCGAAGGCCTCAAGCGACGCGGTTTTTCGCTTGACGCCGTGGCCGCTGTCAAGCGCGCCTACAAGACGCTGTACAAGGGGGGGGTGACGCTTGACGAGGCGCGCGCTCGCATCAGCGCGGACTCTGCTCTTGCGCCTGAGTTGGCGTTGCTTGCCGACTTTCTCTCGGTGCCGGGACGAGGGATCGTGCGCTGATGGCAAGGGTCGCCATGGTCGCGGGCGAGGCCTCCAGCGACCAGCTTGCCGCGCATCTCATCACTGCGCTTAAACTGCATCTGCCCGAGGCGAAGTTCTATGGCATAGGCGGTCCGAAGATGCAGCGCGAGGGCTTCGATTCCCTCTGGCCGGCCGAGAAGCTGGCCGTGCGCGGCTACGCCGAGGTTCTGCGCCACTATCCGGCGATCACCCGGATGCGGCGGCAGCTGCTGCGCCGCCTGCTGCGGGACCGGCCCGACGTCTTCATCGGCGTCGATGGTTCAGACTTCAATCTGTGGCTGGAAAAGCGCCTCAAACGCTGCGGGATTCCGACTATTCATTTTGTCAGCCCGTCGATCTGGGCCTGGCGCCGGAACCGGATGAGCAAGATCATCCAGTCGGTGAGCCACATACTCGCGCTGTATCCGTTCGAGCCTGCCCTGTACCGGGACACTGCTGTCAGGTGCAGCTATGTCGGTCATCCGCTGGCCGACGTGATTCCGCTCGACATCGACCAGCGCGTGGTGCGCGAACGGCTCGGTGTGCCTTTGGAGCGTCCCGTGGTGACCCTGATGCCGGGAAGCAGGCAGTCTGAATTGCACTTCATGGCCGAGACGTTTGTCGAGACCGCCAAGCTGTTGCTCGCGCGCTATCCCGGCGTACAGTTTCTCGTTCCGCTGGTTTCGCGCGAAACACGGGTGCAATTCGAAACTGCCCTGTGGAAACTGAAAGCCGACGAACTGCCGTTTACCTTGATGTTCGGCCATGCCACGGACGCCATCGCCGCCAGCGACGCGGTGCTGGTCGCCAGCGGCACCGCGACGCTGGAAACGGCGTTGGTGGGTCGGCCGATGGTGATTGCCTACAAGATGTCTCCCTGGTCGTGGCGGTTGATGCGCGGCATGCGCTACCTGCCCTGGGTGGGTCTGCCCAACATTCTCGCCGGTCGCTATGTGGTGCCGGAGTTTCTGCAGGACGATGCCACGCCGGACAACCTGGCGCAGGCGCTGGGCAACCTGCTGGTTGACCGTCAGGCACGTGCCGCGATCTCCCGTGTCTTCCAAGGCATTCATCGCCTGCTGCGCCAGGACACCGCGCAAAAGGCTGCCGACGCGGTGTTGCCTTACCTGCAGAAAGCATGATTCATCTGGTCTGCGGAGTCGACGAGGCCGGGCGTGGTCCGCTTGCCGGGCCGGTCTATGCCGCCGCCGTTATCCTTGATCCGGCGCAGCCCATCGAGGGGCTGGCGGATTCCAAAAAACTGTCCGAGAAGAAGCGTGAGCGCCTCGCCGTGGAAATCCGCGCGAAGGCGCTGGCCTTTGGCATCGCCTCCGCGTCGGTCGAGGAAATCGACAAGGTCAATATTTTGCAGGCCACGTTGCTGGCGATGCGCCGCGCCGTCGCATCGCTTGCGGTGCAACCGACGGAAGCGCTGATAGACGGCAACCGCTGTCCTCCACTGCCGATGCCGGCCCGTGCCATCATCGGCGGTGATGCCACGGAACCGGCGATTTCGGCCGCTTCGATTCTCGCGAAGACAGCGCGCGATGCGGAAATGCGGCGCATTCACCTGGTCTTTCCGCAGTACGCGCTGGACCGACACAAGGGCTATGACACGGCGGCGCACCGCGCCGCGATGAAATTGCACGGTCCCGCCTGGTTTCACCGCAAGAGCTTCGCTCCGGTAAGAGCCTTGCTCGAAGGATCGCAATGAGCGATTCCCGATTGATCGCTTCGCGCCACAATCCGGTCTTCAAGGCGTTTCGGGCGCTGGCCGACGATCCCCGGCAGTACGGACGCGCACTGCTGGATGGAATTCATCTGGTGACAAGCTGCCTGGCGCACGGCATCACGCCCCGGCAACTGCTGGTGAGCGAGAGTGGGCGGCGGAACCCGGACGTTGCGGCATTGCTCAATGGCGCGGCCGGCGTCGAGTGCGTGATTTTGCGCGACGGCCTGTTCCGCGAGATTTCAGGCGTCAGCACACCGATCGGGATCGCAGCGGTGATCGACATCCCCGCGCCATCGGTCGTTGCGCCTCCCGGCGACGTACTCATGCTCGATGCGGTTCAGGATGCCGGCAACGTCGGTGCA
>JAIOPW010000178.1 GCA_021413665.1 Rhodocyclales bacterium
CTCGATACGGGCGACGATGTTGGCAAGGACCGCATCCTGGTCAAAGTTCGCGTATTTGTTCGCGAAGGCGCCAGCGCTGGCGCGGAAGCCCGGTTCGCGCAGCACACGATGGAACATCGTCGTCAATTTGTCAGGTGCCTGCTCCGGGTTCTGGACCAGTCCGGCTCCCAGTTCCTCGACGCGCCGGGCGAACAAGAACTGCTCCAGGTGGCCTGGAAGCATCATTACCGGCTTGCCGGCCAGCAGAAAAGCTACGGTCGCGGCAGGGCTGGCATAGGTTAGGCCGGCGTCGGCCTGACGCGCCACCTTGTTCAGGTCCACCGGTACCGGCGAAAAGAAGATATGCGGTGCCTCATAGCGTCGAGCCACATTGGCCGGGAGGCCCGGGGCATAGATCAAGATGCTGCCGTGGAGATCGCGCAGCGCCTGGAGCGCCATCTCGACATATGGGGTTTCGGATCGCAGGTAGGCGAACACCCGCGGGCCGGGGGCCGCAGGCCAGTTGCTGTCCCCTGCGACGGCGGCGGGCAGCATGCCCCAGTACCGCGCGGGTCCTCGTACCCGGTAATGATCCAGTTCGGGAAAGCTGAGCAAACTGTCTTCGGCGACCTGGAAAAGTTGGGCGATATGGTCCAGTCGCCTCTTGCCGTAGTGATCGAGCACCGCGTTGATGCTGGCCAGCGCCAGTTGATCGCAGGCCAGCAATTGTTCATCAGGTATCGTCGTCCATGGCCGCATGCTGGGCGTCGGATGGGCTTGAGGCGGGGTGAAGAATCCGCTGCCGAAGAGCATCACTGGAGTGTCCAGTGTGCGTGCGGCGAGGATTGCCGTCGGCGCGTGATCGGCAAGTAATGTGCTGGCTCCGGTGAGCAGCAGCAGTTGACGCCAGGCAACAACAAGGCCGAGCAGATCGGTGCCATTCCGGTAGCCGAAATGCAGCAGTATGTCGGCATAATTTACTGGCGGCCCGTCACGTCGCTGTTCCGGGATGTTGGGGGCCTGTAGCCAGTCGAAACCTTCGCTGGGCAGCAAGCGGGCTGCCTGGTGCGGCTGCGCTACGGCCCAGTGCACCGTGGTTCCGCGCCGGCGCAGATCCCTGGCGACGGGCAGAAAAGTTCCCACATGTCCCAGATTCGCGCCGAATTCCCACGCGTATAAAACCGAAGCCACTACACCAGCCTCCCGCCGCGCACCCGCTTGCCCAGCGTTGCCAGCGCGCCCATGCCTTGGCCGCCGTGGGCGTGGGCAATCGCGCAGGCCAGCGCGTCGGCGGCATCAGCACTCGGCATGCCGGGCAGGGCGAGCAGGCGCGCGACCATGCCCTGCACCTGCTCCTTCGCCGCCTTGCCGTGGCCGACCACGGCCTGCTTGACCTGCAGCGCGGTGTATTCGGCGACCGGCAGGTCCGCCGTCACCAGCGCGGCGATCGCCGCGCCGCGTGCCTGGCCGAGCAGCAGCGTGGATTGCGGATTGACGTTCACGAAAACGATCTCCACCGCCGCCTGCTGTGGCCGGTAGGTGGCGATGATTTCGGTGATGCCGTCGAGGATGGTCTTGATCCGGTCCGGCAGGCTGCCCGCCGCGTCGGTCTTGATGCAGCCGCTGGCAACATAGCCCAGCGTGTTTCCCGCCTTGTCGATGACGCCAAACCCGGTCGAGCGCAGACCGGGGTCAATGCCGAGGATGCGGATGGGTGTGGTGGCCTTTAACAACTCCGTTCGTCCCGAGCGTGTCGAGGGCTGAACGGCGTTCCGAATGGCCCTTCGACAGGCCCAGGGTGAACGGGTTCATCATCAGGGGTGGCGACCATCGCCATGAAAGTCCGCTTCATTTCCGCGCCAGATACACGCCCCACACGGCGAGCGCCATGCCGACCAGGGCCATGCCGGCCAGCTTCTCGTCGAACAGGAAAAAGGCGATCAGGGCGGTGCAGGGCGGCACCAGGTAGAACAGGCTGGCGAGGTTCACCGCGCTGATCGCGCCCAGTGAGAGCACCAGCACCAGCCAGCCCAGGGCGAAGATGAAGTCCGGCACCCATTCGACGCGGTAGTTGTCGCCGAGGGTGACCACCACGCCCGTTGCAATCGCAGTGGGAAGGAATTGTGCGACGGCGCCGCTGCGCCAGTCGAAGGAGGGACAGAAACGCTTCTGGTAAAGGGTGCCGGCCGTGATGCCGGCCAGCGCCGCCAGGGCAGGCCACAGCGCATCGAGGCCAAAGCCGCTGCCGAGCTTGCCCGAGACCACCATGGCGACGCCGACGAAGCCGAGGACAAGGCCCGCCCATTGCCGCTTCTGCACGGCTTCGTTCAACAGCCAGCCGGCGCCGACGGCGGTGAGCAGAGGCTGGATACCGACTACCAGGCTGGCGACGCCGGCCGGCAGGCCTTTCGAGATCGAGATGAATACGCCGCCGAGATAGACGGCGTGCACCAGCAGGCCGGCGACGCCGATGTGGAACCATTGCCGCGCATCCTTCGGCCACGGCGCACGCGTGGCCAGCGCAATCAGGGTCATCAGCGAAACCACCAGCAGGTAGCGGACCAGCAGGAATGAAAGCGGCTCCGCGTGCGGCAGCCCGTACTTGGCGCCGATGAATCCGGTGCTCCAGAGGACGACGAACAGGAGCGGTGCGAAGCGGATTGCGGCGGGCGAATTCACGCTATTCGTCGATCACGGCCGTGGTGTAGACCTCTTGCACGTCGTCCAGCGATTCCAGGGCGTCGAGCAGCTTTTGCATCTTCAGCGCATCATCGCCGGCGAATTCGGTTTCGT
Organism: Rhodocyclales bacterium; assembly: GCA_021413665.1. Lineage (GTDB taxonomy): Bacteria > Pseudomonadota > Gammaproteobacteria > Burkholderiales > Rhodocyclaceae > Sulfuritalea. The sequence goes on from JAIOPW010000178.1 coordinate 2,773, forward strand.
TCTGCGGCTTCATCGTGACTTCGCCGAATTCCGGCTTGAAGCCGGCTTTTTCCAGCGCTTCCTTGACGGTGGCAAAGTCGTTGGCGGGGGTGATGACTTCGATCGAGCCGTCTTCGTTCGTCACGACGTCATCGGCGCCGGCGTCGATCGCTGCGTCCATCAGCGACGCTTCGTCGGTGCCGGGGGCGAACAGCATCTGCCCGCAGTGGCTGAACAGGAAGGCGACGCTGCCGTCGGTGCCCATGTTGCCGCCATGCTTGGCGAAGGCGTGGCGTACCTCGGCGACGGTGCGCACCTTGTTGTCGGTCAGGCAATCCACGATGACCGCCGCGCCGTTGATGCCGTAGCCCTCATAGCGGATTTCTTCGTAATTCACCCCTTCGAGCTGACCCGTGCCGCGCTTGACCGCGTTGTCGATGTTGTCCTTGGGCAGGCTCTGTGACTTGGCCTTTTCTATCGCCAGCCGCAACCGCGGGTTGGCGCTCATGTCGCCGCCGCCCATCTTGGCCGCGACGGTGATTTCCTTGATCAGTTTGGTGAAGACCTTGCCCCGCTTGGCGTCCTGACGCCCCTTGCGATGCTGGATATTGGCCCATTTGGAATGGCCGGCCATAATTGTTTTCCCTGGTTGCGCTGATGTTGTCACATACAATCGCGAATTTTAGCATCCCGGAAAACCCCGCCATGAGCCATGTCCTGCCCATCGCCAAGAGCGGCGAGATCGAACTTGTCCTGCTGTCGCAGCTCGCCAATCGCCATGGACTGATTACCGGTGCCACCGGCACCGGCAAGACCGTGACCCTGCAACGCATCGCCGAGCAGTTGTCGGCGGCCGGCGTGCCGGTCTTTCTGGCTGATGCCAAAGGCGATCTGTCCGGGCTGGGCGCGGCCGGAGCGGCGTCGGAAAAGCTGCAGGCGCGGCTCGACAAGCTGGGCATCGAGGACTGGCAGCCCAAGGCCAGTCCGGTGATGTTCTGGGACGTGTTCGGCGAATCCGGCCATCCGGTGCGGGCCACGATCTCCGACATGGGGCCGCTCTTGCTGGCGCGCCTGCTCAACCTCAACGACACCCAGGGCGGCGTGCTGCAACTGGTGTTCAAGGTCGCCGACGACCAGGGCCTGCTGTTGCTCGACCTGAAGGATCTGCGCGCCATGGTGCAACACATCGGCGAGCATGCGGCGGAGTACAAGACCAAATACGGCAATGTCTCGGCGGCCTCCATCGGCGCCATCCAGCGCGGCCTGCTGACGCTGGAGGAGCAAGGCGGCGACAGCTTCTTCGGCGAGCCCATGCTGGACAT
>JAIOPW010000179.1 GCA_021413665.1 Rhodocyclales bacterium
TGTACGAGTCAAGCACATCGGTAACAGATTGGTTCAAGGACATGGGTTACATTTTTAGGGTGAGGTAGTCGTTGCGCTGCCCCTTGGTTTCCCGTTCATCAAAGCCGCCGATCCGAACAGGGCCGAAATAGACATCCCATAGGCCGTCGCCCACCGCCTCCATGCCGACCCATTCTCCGGCCAGCAGGTAGCCGATATACACGCGGAGTGCGTGCCAGTAGATCAGTCCGTTTTGGCTGACCCGTTGCCGTTCGAAATAGCCGGGATACTCCAGTTCCGGCAGGCGCGTCGGGTAGGAACGAAGCGAGGAGATGTAGCACGTCCCCGGGCTTTGCTGTGCCAAGCCCTCATGCGGACGCTGGTCGTTGTAGTGAGTACGGAACCCATCAAGCTGAATCTGCTGCGCCTTGAGGTTGGCGGCCGGCGGGTGGCTGAGCGTCTGCTTGAGTGTGCGATGCATCCGCTCATGGCGTCCGTTCTGTTGTGGCCGTCCCGGTGTGATGCGCTCGGGGACAATACCCAGTCGAATCCACCAGACGGAGAGTTGCGAGAGCCCTCCAACACCCAGGCTGGCGAAAGGGACGCCATTGTCGGTGCGGATGCGTTCCGGCAGGCCATAGTGCCGGAATGCCTGTTCAAAGATTGCCTGGGTCTCGCTAAAGCGTGTTCCAGGTAAGCCTTGGCATACCAGCAGATAGCGGCTGGCATGATCCATCACGGCCAGGGGATAGCACCAGCGACCATTGCGGGTCTTGAATTGTCCCTTGTAGTCGGCGCTCCACAACTCATTGGGTTGTGCGGCGGACTTCAGGATGTGTTGAACACCTTTGACACGGCGGACCCGTCGCTGGGGTTCGATCTGCCCGGCACGTTGCAGGATGTTGTAGATGGTGGTCTTCGATGGAACGAGTTCAGCATCGAACCGGCTTGTCAGCAAGGCTTGTATCTTCTTCGGCCCCGGAGGCCCCTGTCGATCATTCCGTAGTTCAAGGATCGCCTGCTGTATGGCGTAGGGCGTTTCTCCTGCCGCGTGGCGGGGTCGCCGACTCTGTTCCTGCAGCCCGTCGGCACCCATCTGACGGTAGCGTGCCACCCACTTGTATCCCGTCTTCCTGCTGATGCCGTAGCGCTCACACAAGCGACTGAAGCAGTCGGTCTCTCGCAGGTGATCAGCAATGAAAAGTATCTTCTCGTCCATCGGTCGCACATCCTTCCAGGGCATGGCTATCTCCTCCTGAAGACATCCATGCAGGGTAAGAACTGTTACCCATGTCCTTGAACTCTTGTGTTACCGATGATTGTGAACCGTACACCCCGCGAAGCCAGCCGCTTATTGCGCTCTGGCAACTGAGCTGAAGAGCTGGCCACATTTCTTGTACGAGTGGCCCTGAAAAAAATTTCCACCTTGAATCTTGTTATTCCATTTTATTCACGGCAGGATATGCGGGTAAGCACGGGGTTTTATTCACACTCGATGGAACCTGCAAGGCACCACATGCCCGACCATATCTCATTTGAGGAGCTATACCGGAAAGCGATCACGTTTCCTGGGCCAAATGCTGCGATGGCAGGTCTAAGTGTGGCGCTTGAAACGATCGAGGACGAGCTCGCTCACGCTGGTGAACAAGCCCGAGTTCGGTTGCGCGCACGACATCAACGTGAGATCGCCTATCTTCATCCGGAGGATAGAGAGGACGACGAGTACGCACTTAAGGTAACGGTAGAGCAGGTTTTGCCTCGCGTCTTTCGTGGAGGATTTATTCTTATGCTCTGGTCAGTCTTTGAGGTTGCCGTCAAGCGAATGGCTGAATATGCTTGTCGAGAGCGAAACCTTCCATCTCTGGCTTCCAGCTTCAAGCATGGCAACTTTCTCGACGCTGTGGACAGGGCTTATACGAAAAATTTGGGCGTAGTGGCTTTTCCAGATTCGTTGGTTCGGGAAAAACTTGATTTGCTACGTCACGTTCGAAATGCCCTAATTCATCACAACGGCAGCGTTGCGGCATTGCCTGAATCATTGGGTGCTCAAAACGCTGCCGGTTACGCCGCTCTTGGGCTCCAGACCTACACTGATTTGCATGACGAGTTCTTTGTTCCACATGCAGCGTACCTTACGGAAAACTTCGCTGTTGTAGAGAACTACCTCGCCTTACTGTCGGAACGCGTCTATGCGTCAGTACACCCCGTTCCTGCAAAAGATACTGAAACTTAGTCCGTCCAATATGCCATTCGAAACAACAACTGGCGCCTACAAGGCTTGGTTTCGACCGTGGATCACCCTGTCCGCGATGTCGTTTTTCGCCATTCTCATTGGAAGTTCTTTGTACCATTTCAACAAGCCGTCGAATCCTTGTCTTGCGTTGGTCAATTTTGAGCACGTTTTTGTAACCGTCTCGCCGCAGATGGCGCCTACCTATCCGGATGGAACCAAGCTCTCGTTTCCGCTCGACGTAACGCCGGCAGAAATAGCGGGGTTTTTGACGAGAGAATTGCATTTCGATGCAGTGGTAGCCGACCGCATATCAAAAACTGCAAGAGTCGATATTGATGACAATGAGTTGGACTTTTCGGGTAAAGCCATTTGTTCATCAGGCTACGCTATACCAGCAACGGCGCTCCAAAAAGAGGAACCTTACGTAACTCTAATTCGTCGGAATAACTTTGCCGACACGCTATCGCTATCTAGAACGCTATTCACAATCTGGCTTATAGCCTGTGCTGCGATGGCCGGAGCTATAGCACTAATTCTCTGGATGTTAGGTAGGTTTCAGAAGCAGAAAATGGGGAAGTCCGGAGCAGTGCTTCCCAGTCAGTTGACTCGATCATCCTCACCGGCTGCTGAAGGCCAAAATACAGGCACAGAGCTAATGATGCCTAACCTTGAGGAGAAGGAATCCAAGGTTAGGTTCTTCATGGAAGTGCTATTACATTCGTTCGCTGCTTCGCTAGCCGTTCCAATAGTCAAAGTCGCTGGTTTTGGCGGTGCGATCCCAGTAATCGCTATTGGATTAGTATTTGGCGCCATCTCGATGGCTACAGTTCGCTTTGTTAGAAGCAAGATTCCTAACGATAGAGTTCGCAGAACAGTTCTTCTCGTGCTTCCCTTCGCATATTTCTTCTTATATGTTGCTCTTTATGTTGGAATTCGTTCCGCATAACTCCTTCCTTCTCTGATCCCATTTAGAGGCCATCGAGGGAAAGGAATGAGTGCGGGTTTGCTGCGCCTAGATTTTCGCTACGGGCCCCCACGCGCGACGCCTTTCATTCCCCTCTGACCCGCCGAGCGAGGGAGGTTCGCCGGGGGTTGTCCGGTCGCGTTGTCCGACGACGGCCGCTTTTGGCCGGCTAGTTTAGCGACCGGCCCGGCGGGCCTTCCGCAGCGAGGGTAGTCTGACGCAGTCAGACCGGGGAGGCGGGGCACGCTTCTTTGGGTACTTTCTTGTCGTGCAACAAGAAAGTACCTCGCCTGCCGGGGCGAGACCCGGCGCGGGCTTGGAAGCGACGGAAGAAGGTTGGTACGGAGGTACATGCCTGGATTCCGGCGTGCGCCGGAATGACGGAGCCTTCGCCGGAATGACGGAACGGCCAGAGTCGGCGCTGATGAAACCCCCATTCCAGTCTTGACTATTTTCCAGCTAATTGGAAAATAGTCTTGACTTTCTTCCAGTCAACTGCAAAATAGTCGGCATGGAACGCGCGCTTGCCCCCTTCATCCAGGCCGACCTGGGCCGCAAGATGGTCTTCCTTTCGGGGCCCCGTCAGGCCGGAAAGACCACGCTGGCACGCGCGCTGGCAGGCGCCTGGCCGGATGCCCAGATCCTGAACTGGGATGTCGCGGCGGACCGGCGCGTCATGCTCGACCAGAGCTGGTCGCCAGCGGCCGGATTGATCGTGTTCGACGAACTGCACAAGATGGCGGGCTGGAAGTCCTGGCTGAAGGGAGTGTTCGACGGCCGCCGCGAAGGGCAGGCCCTGCTGGTCACGGGGAGCGCGCGGCTGGACACATTTCGCCAGGCCGGCGAATCGCTGGCAGGCCGCTATTTTTCCTGGCGCCTGCACCCGGTCACCGTCAAGGAGTGGGTCGCCGCCTCGGGTGCGACACCCGAGGCGGCGCTGGTGCGCATCCTCGAACGCGGGGGATTTCCCGAGCCCTTCCTGGCCGCAGAGGCGAGGGATGCCGAGCGCTGGCGGGCCTTGTACATCGAGGGCATGATCCGCGACGACATCCTCGAGTTTTCGCGCATCGGCGAAATCCGTGCGATGCGGGTGTTCGTCGACATGCTTCGCAGCCGCGTCGGATCGACGCTGTCGCTGGCTTCGCTGGCGCGCGACCTGCAAATATCGCCGACCACGCTCGGGCGCTATCTGGAAATCCTTGAGGCCCTGCACATCGTTTTCGCGGTGCGTCCCTTCCATCGCAATATCGCGCGCGCCCTGCTCAAGGAGCCGAAGGTCTATTTCTTCGACACCGGCCTGGTGCAGGGCGACGAAGGCGCGCGTTTCGAGAATGCATGCGCCACCATGTTCCTGCGCCACGCCCATTTCCTGCGGGATTCGGCGGGCCGCGCCATGAGCCTGCACTATGTGCGCGACAAGGAGGGACGCGAGATCGACTTCGTCCTCTGCGAGAACGGCGAACCGGTCGGCTTTGCCGAATGCAAGCTGAACGACCCGACCGTGCCGCCCTACCTGGCAGCCGTGGCCGAGCAGTTCCCCGGCACCGGCGCCAACCTGCTGGTGCGCCACCTGCGCCAGCCCGAACTGCGCGGGCGCGTCGCCGTCGAGCGCGCCGCCGAATGGCTGGCGCAACTGGCCGCCTGAGTGGCGGGGATTCGCCGGCCGGGAGCCAGCACCGGCCGGCGCAGGAAGAACCCGGGGCGGCACACGCCGATCCAGGCTTAGCCGTCGCCCGGTGACGCCCCTTCCGCGGCCGTCCATTCCGTGGCCATGCGGTAGCCCACCGCGAGCAAGGTAGGGCCGAGGAAGGCGCCGATCACGCCGAAGGCGAGGACGCCACCCAGCACGCCGAGGAAAACGATGGCGAAGGGCATGCTGGCACCGCGGCTGATGATGAAGGGCTTGATGACATTGTCCACGGTGCTGACCAGGAAGAAGCCCCAGGCGACAACGACCGCGGCCCAGCCGGGCTGGCCCTGCTGGAACAGCCAGATTGCCGCGCCGCCCCAGACCAGGGGCGGCCCCACCGGCACCACCGAAAGGAAGAAGGTCGCCACGCCGAGCAGGATCGCGCCGGGCACGCCGGCGATGGCAAAGCCGACGGCGGCCAGCACCCCCTGGGCGAGGCCGGTACCGAGGATGCCGTAGATCACTCCGGTCACCGTGCCGCGCACGATACCCAGCAGGTAGGCCGCCCGCTCTCCGCTCAGCCGTTCCATGGCGACGCGCAGGCGCCTGGCCAGGGCCTCGCCGTAAAGGAAGAAAAAGAAGGCGAGGAACACGGAAAGCCCCATGTCCAGCACGCCCTTCCCCACCACGCGCCCCCCGGCCAAAGCCGCGCCCTGCGCCGGCTTGGCGAGCTTTTCCAGTTCGTCCATCAGCCTTTGTCCGTCGTGCGCGAACTGCTGCCAGTAGTCATGGAGCGACTGGCCCGCCAACGGCAGGCTCGCCAGCCACGCGGGCGCATCGGGCAAGCCGTCCTTGGCCAGTGCTGCCGCGGCGCGGCCCAGTTCGGCGACGTTGTCCGCCAGGGCCAGGGCCACCGCCACGATCGGCCCCAGCAACACCACGGTGACCAGCAGGGTCATCAGGCTTGCGGCGAGGGTGCGCCGCCCGCCCACGGCGCGGTCCAGCCAGAGAAAGGCCGGCCAACTGGTGGAGGCAAGGATCCCCGCCCAGACCAGGGCCGTGAGGAAAGGCCACAGCACCAGCACGCACCCCGCCCCCAACAGCGTCAGGGCGAGGATGGCGAGGAAGCGATCGGAACCGGGGCTTGGCATGTGCGGCATGGTCCTGCATCAATGGCGTCAAGCCCATTATGCGGTCTTCACGACATGCAATGGAATTCAATCAAGGCAGGGTGGGGAGGAGATGCTGTTTCCGGCATTCGTGCGACCGCCTGCCCCCCCACGGCATGTTTTCCGGTAGTCGCGGCCCGCGCTGTCTATACTTGCCGCCATGATCACCGTCCACCACCTCGAAACCTCGCGTTCGCAGCGCGTCCTGTGGCTGCTGGAAGAGCTCCGCGTGCCGTACGAGATCAAGCGTTACCGGCGCAATCCCGTCACGCGACTGGCGCCGCCGGAACTGCGCGCCGTGCATCCGCTGGGCAAGTCGCCGGTCATCACCGACGGCGAGCTGACCCTTGCCGAATCGGGCGCGATACTCGAATACCTGGTCGAGCGTTATGGCGACCAGGGCACGGGTGACGTGGCAAACCTGCAGCCCGCGGCCGGCACGCCGGAGCACCGGCAGTGTCGCTTCTGGATGCATTACGCCGAAGGCTCGCTGATGAACTGGCTGGTGATGAAGCTGGTGTTTGTCAGCATTCCCCGGCAGCCGATGCCGTTCTTCGTGCGGCCGATCGCACGCAAGCTCTGCGCCCAGGTGCTGGCCAAGCTGGTCGACCCCAACGTCGCCACGGCCATGAAATTCATGGAAGAACACCTGGCGACGCATGCGTGGTTTGCCGGCGAGCGGATGACGGTGGCGGATTTCCAGATGAGCTTT
>JAIOPW010000369.1 GCA_021413665.1 Rhodocyclales bacterium
GGCGAACTCGAAGGTCGACGGCAGCTATCGCTTCGATGGCAACCGGCTCACGGTCGACAGCGACCTGCCGCCGCTGACCGAGGTGCGCGGGGCACTGCGCTTCTCCGCCGACCACCTGGAAGCGCGGGGCATTCGCGGCGCGCTGCTGGGATCTCCGCTGAATGTCGATGTCCGCACCGCGGGAGACGGCAATGTCCAGGTCAACGCCGCGGGAGAGTTCGGCATGGCGGCCCTGCGGCGCCAGTTCCCGCAACCCCTGTTCGACCATCTGTCGGGCAGTGCCAAATGGACCGGCAGCGTGCGTGTGCGGAAGAAGAATGCGGAAGTGAAGCTGAGCTCGAACCTGGTCGGGCTTTCGTCGAGCCTGCCGGAGCCGTTCAACAAGCCCGCCACCGAGGCGCTGGCCTTCAGCTTTGAACGCAAACCTCCACCCGATGTCGCCTTGCGCACCGGGTCCAGGCCCGGTGCCGCCGCGGCGCGAGCGCCGTCCGCAAGGGAGACCGCCCCCGGCTCCGCCGGAGGCATGACTCCCGGGCCGGCGCAAACCATGCTCGACATCAGCCTCGGCCGCGCGATGCGGCTGCAACTGGTGCGTCGCCATGACGTCAGCCCGCCGGCGATCACCCGCGGCCTGCTGGCGGTGGGCGACGTCGACGCCAGCCTGCCGGAACGCAACGTGCTGGTGGCCATGAACCTGCCGCGCATTGATGCCGATTTCTGGCGCGGCCTGGTCGCCAGGCAGGCCGACGGCAACGGCCGCGACCCGTCGCCGCTGCCGCCCCTGCCCGCACTACAGTTCGATTTGCGGGCGACCGACCTGATCCTGCTGGAAAAGGGCTTTCATGATGTTCGGATAGCCGGCAACCGGCCGGAGGGCTCGGCCAGCACGCGCTTCGATTTGAAGAGCCGCGAACTGGGTGGCAACTTCGAGTGGAACGGCGCCGGCGCCGGCAAACTGACGGGACGCATCGCCCAGTTCTCGATTCCGGAAGCGGTCGCCACGCCTGCCGCCCTGCAGGAAAAGGCCAGCGAAGTCATCGAGCGAATTCCGGCACTTGACATCACGGTCGACCAGCTTTCGCTCAAGGACCGGACCCTGGGCACGGTGCGCATCGCCGCCGAAAACCGCGACGGCTACTGGAACACGAGGGTCGAGGCGAAGAACGACGACGGCATACTGGAGGCTAGCGGGCGCTGGCGGCCCAGCCCCACCCAACCCGACACCCCCGTCGAGTTCAAGCTGGTTGCAAAAAGCATCGAGAAATTGCTGGCGCGCGTCGGCTACCCGGACACGGTGCGGCGCGGTAATGCGACCGTGGCGGGCAACCTGACCTGGACCGGCTCGCCCTTCACGATCGACTACCCGACGCTCAATGGCAGCCTCAAGCTCGATGCCGCCGGAGGCCAGTTCGTCAAGCTCGAACCCGGCGTCGGCCGCCTGCTCGGCATCCTCAGCCTGCAATCCCTGCCGCGTCGAATCACGCTCGATTTCCGCGACATCTTCAGCGACGGCTTCGCCTTCGACAACATCGGCGGCCAGTTCGCCGTCGCCCACGGCGTGATGGAAACGAAGGACCTCCAGATCCAGGGGCCGTCGGCCAAGGTGCTGATGAGCGGCACGGTCAATCTCGGTGCCGAAACGCAGAACCTTAAGGTGCGCGTTCAGCCCGCCGTGGGCGAATCGATCGCGGTCGGGACCATGATCGCCAATCCGATCGCGGGCGCGGTGGTCTGGGCGGCGCAGAAAATATTCAAGGACCCGCTGGACCAGGCCTTCGCCTTCGAATATGCCGTGACCGGAAGCTGGGCCGACCCGAAGGTGGACAAACTTGGCCAGTCGCCGCCAAAAGGCGCGGAGGATGGCAAATGAAGATTGCGGCGCTGCAAATGATTTCGGGGCCGGACGTGGCGCCCAACCTGGCCGCCGCCGACCGCCTGATCGCCGGGGCGGCGATGGCCGGTGCGCAACTGGTCGCCCTGCCGGAGTACTTCCCCCTGATCGGCGCGACGGATGCGGACCGGCTCGCCGCGCGCGAGGTCGATGGCACTGGGCCGATCCAGGACTTTCTTGCCGCCGCCGCGAAACAGCACGGGGTGTGGCTGGTGGGTGGCTCGATTCCGCTGCTGGCGCAAGACCCATCCAAGCTGCGCAATTCCTGCCTGGTGTTCGATCCCCAAGGCCGCCGCGTGGCGCGCTACGACAAGATCCACCTGTTCGGCTTCAAGAAGGGCGACGAGAGTTACGACGAAGCCGCCACCATCGAGCGCGGCGACCAGGTCGTAGCTTTCGACACGCCGCTCGGACGCGTTGGTCTCGGTATCTGCTACGACCTGCGCTTTCCCGAACTGTTTCGCGCCATGGGCGCCGTGGACCTGCTGGTGCTGCCCGCTGCCTTCACCGAAACCACCGGCCGCGCGCACTGGGAACTGCTGCTGCGCACCCGCGCCGTGGAAAACCAGTGTTATGTTCTGGCCGCCGCGCAAGGTGGCCAGCATCCGAACGGACGCCTGACCCACGGCAACAGCATGGTCATCGACCCCTGGGGCGAGGTGCTGGCGCGCGTGGACAAGGGCGAAGGCGTGGTCGTTGCCGAACTCGATCCGCAACGGCTGGTCGACACCAGATCCAGTCTTCCCGCCCTGAAACACCGCATACTGTAGGAATTCTTCAAGGACAGCCATGAACGCTCCCGCCAGCCCCATCCCCCATTTCGAGGTCGCCGAACAGATCCTGCTGAAGCCACACGGCCTGGCGCCCCACTTGCTGGAACGTGTGTTCGGCCAGTTGTTCGGCAATCACGTCGACTATGCCGACCTGTATTTTCAGTACGCCCGCTCCGAAGCCTGGAGCCTCGAAGAAGGCATCGTCAAGTCGGGCAGCTTCAACATTGAACAAGGCGTCGGGGTGCGCGCGTTGTCGGGCGAAAAGACCGCGTTTGCCTATTCCGACGACATCAGCCTGGCGGCGCTGAAAGCCGCCGCCGGCACCACCCGCGCGATTGCCGCCGCCGGCGCCCAGCGCCTGGCCCCGCTGCTGCGTCGGACCAAGCCGCCGCCGGCGCTCTATGCCGGCAACGACCCCATCGCATCGCTCGACGACGCCGCCAAGGTCAAGTTGCTGGAACGCCTCGAAGCCATGGCGCGCGCCGCCGATCCGCGCGTCAGGGAAGTCATGGCGAGCGTGGCCGGCACGTGGGAAGTCGTGCTGGTGGCGCGCTCGGATGGCGGAATGGCGGCGGACGTGCGGCCCCTGGTGCGCATTTCAATTTCGGTCATCATGGAAGACAAAGGCCGGCGCGAGCAGGGTTCCGCCGGCGGCGGCGGACGCTTCGACTACGCCTATTTCAGCGATGCCGTGCTGCAGGACTACGCCGACCGCGCCGTGCATCAGGCCAGCGTCAATCTCGCCGCCAAGCCTGCTCCGGCCGGCGAGATGACCGTGGTGCTGGGCCCGGGCTGGCCCGGCATCCTGCTGCACGAAGCCGTCGGCCATGGCCTCGAAGGCGACTTCAACCGCAAGGGCAGTTCCACCTTTGCCGGCCGCATCGGCCAGCGCGTCGCGGCCAAGGGCGTGACCGTGGTAGACGACGGCACGATTGCCGACCGCCGAGGCTCGCTGACGATCGACGACGAAGGCAACCCGACGCAGCGCACCGTGCTGATCGAGGACGGCATCCTGGTCGGCTACCTGCAGGACACGCTCAACGCACGCCTGATGGGTGTGCCCGTCACCGGCAACGGCCGCCGCGAATCCTTCGCCCACCTGCCGCTGCCGCGCATGACAAACACCACCATGCTCAACGGCGGCCACGATCCGCAGGAAATCATCAAGTCGGTGAAGAAGGGGCTGTATGCCGCCAACTTCGGCGGTGGCCAGGTGGACATCACCAGCGGCAAGTTCGTTTTCTCGACCGCCGAGGCCTACCTGATCGAAAACGGAAAGATCACGACACCGGTCAAGGGCGCCACCCTGATCGGCAGCGGCCCGGAAGCGATGATGCGTGTTTCCATGATCGGCAACGACATGGCGCTCGATTCGGGCGTCGGCACCTGCGGCAAGGAAGGCCAGAGCGTGCCGGTCGGCGTCGGCCAGCCGACGGTGCGCATCGACGGCCTTACCGTCGGCGGCACGGGCTGATCAGATCACGGACGGGTGGCGGCGCTTCGCGCCGCCGCTGTCACCGGCCTTCGCGCAGCGCCAGCTCGACCCGATCGCGACCGTTGTCCTTGGCACGCTTCAAGGCGGCATCGGCGCGCGCGGTCAGTTCGGTGAGCGTTTCGCCCGGCTCCATTTCGGCGACGCCGCAACTGACCGTCACCGCCTCGACAACGTCTTCCGTTACCAGGGTGCAGTTGGCTGCGACCAGCTCGCGCAGGCGTTCGGCTATCTGCAGGGATTGGATAGGGCTGGATTGCGGCAGCAGGATCAGGAACTCCTCACCGCCGTGGCGGGCAATCAGGTCCTGCACGCGCAAGCCATCCGCCAGTTGCCTTGATACGCGGCGCAACACCACGTCACCGGTGAGGTGGCCGAAGCGGTCGTTGAAGCGCTTGAAGTGGTCGATATCCGCGATCAGGAGGCAGGCCGGCTGGCTGTCCCGATCACAGCGCGCAATGGCGCGCGGGTAGGCTTCGAGCAGCCAGCGTCGGTTATGGAGCCCGGTCAGCGCGTCGACACTCGCCGCCTGCTCGAATTCGAGGCTGCGGCTTTGCGAGTTGATCAGCGCCAGGTTGGCGTTGCGCATGCGGCCGGACATGATGGCAAGCAGGTTGCGCGCCACGCCATGCGAACAATCCACCATCGCCCACAGCACCTCGTGCGGAACCGCAACGAGGCGCGTGTCCTTTGCTGCCAGGACCAGGGCGGGCGCTGGCGGGCTGTCCAGTAGCGACATCTCGCCGACGCAGTCGCCCGGACCGAATACTGCCCGCTCGGGCAGGCTGCGATCATCCGGGTAAACGCGCAATTCGCCTTCGAGGATCAGATACAAGTGGCTGTTGGGCGCGCCCGGTTCGAGCAGGTGTTCACCTCGCTCCAGGTTCCGCTGCTGACAGTTGCCGAGCAGATGGCCGACGCTCTCCAGGCTGACGCTGGCGAATAGCTGGGCTTGTTCGAGATATAGACGGTCTTCGCTATCGATCATGGCGGCACCTGAATTTCCGGCTCAAGTTCGGGCAGCATAAGTCAAAACAGTTCCTCCCCAGCCACCGTCCGCGCCGCCGCAACAACCGTCAGTCGGACGCCGCGCTTCATTTTGCATCACTCGGACGCCGGCCCCAGGGCAGGCCAGAGCCCGCAAAGGCGCAGGTGACTACTTCTCGTCGAACGCATATCCCAGTTCGGCGACACCATTCCGCAGCGCCTTCATCGCCGGCGGCACCTGCTCCGGCGCACCACGCACGCCGAGTTCGATGTGGCGCTGGACGTCCTTCGAGCCAAGGAAGGGCAGGCTGAAGACCTTGACGCCCGTGAAGTCCGCTTCGACGCGCCGCATCAGAGGTATCAGCGCGCCTTCGAGGCCTTTCCAGACCAGGATGGACGCTTCCGCCGTCGGGTTGCTGTTGAAGCGCCAAGAGTAATAGCTGTCGAGCACCCACTCCACCATCGGCCAGGCCATCTGCGGAAAGCCCGGGACGAAATGATGATTGGCGAGCGAGAAGCCCGGAATGCGGTTGAAGGGATTGGGAATGATGCGGCTGCCGACCGGAAAATTGCCCAGCGCCAGTTGCAGGTCGGTCAACTCGAATTTCAGTTCGGCGAAGCGTGCCTTGATTTCACGCTCGGCGTCCGGATGGAGCTTCAGTTCGACTCCTGCGGCGGCAGCGGTAGCCTGTCGCGTGTGGTCGTCCGGCGTATTGCCGATGCCACCGAAGCTGAACACGATGTCCCCGCCCGCCAGAGTGCGCGCCAGGGTATCCGTCAGGCGCTGCCGGTCGTCGCCGATGTAAAGCGCCCAGTCCAGCACCAGTCCGCGCGCTGCGAGAAGCTCGACCAGCTTGCGGAAATGCTTGTCCTCGCGCTTGCCGCGTGTGATCTCGTCGCCAACGATGATGGCACCGATGCCGGTAATGGTCGAATTCACAGGGCTATCCCCGCTTCCTGGCGCTGGCGACGCAGCGCCGCAAGACCCAGATGCACGAACACCAGCGCCGTGAACACCGGCGCCAGCAGGTTGGCCAGCGGCACATAGGCCACCGCGGCGGTGCCAAGACCGGCGAACAGGAAGCGGCTACGATTTTCCCGTGCCAGGCGTTCCATCTCCATGGCCGTGGTGTGCTCGGCCAGCGCGTCGAAGCGGAAGGTACGCTGGTTCAGCCAGCCGCCCCAGAGCAGCGGCAACACCAGCAAGGCCCCCGGGATCAACAGCAGCGGCAGCATCGCCAGCGCACCGACGACAAAGATCGCACCGGCCCCGAGGGTGTTGGCCAGGCTGCCCCAGAACACGTTCTCGCCGTGACGCCCGAGATCCGGGTAATCGCGAGCCGCGACCAGGCTGATCAAACGCGGCAACGCGAACACCGCGACCAGGAACACGACGCTGAAATAGGTGAGTGCGACGAAGGCGGCCAGCAGCAGGAAGATCGCGGCCCACTGCGACACCCACCCCCATCCGGTCCACGGCAGTTGCGGCACGATGTGCGCCATCAGGGCCACACCGTCCGCCCAGACCGAGAACGCCACCGCAACCCATGCTGCCAAAGCCAGCACTGGCGGCCAGATTGCATGCCACAGCACTTCGGCACGCGCCATGTCGCGCAGCGCCTTGGCAAATGCCGCAAACACTTCCTTCATGCCCAGCCCTCGCAACATGTCTATTTGTGCAGCCTACCATCCCACATCTTTTGCAGGCGCTTCACCGAGACCGGCGACGAGG
>JAIOPW010000055.1 GCA_021413665.1 Rhodocyclales bacterium
GTCGTGTGCTTGATGAAATCGGCGAGATGGGTTTCCATGCTCAGAGTTCCGGGTACAGGCGGCCGGGATTGAAGACGCCATACGGATCGAAGCTTTGCTTGAGGCGGCGATGCACTTCCGTCAGCGCGGGCGACAGCGGCGCGAACACGCCGCCGGCCCGCTGTTCCCCATGGCCGCCGCGGAACAGCGTCGCGTGGCCACCCGCCTTCGCTGCCATTTCGCGCAGGCTTGCACCATTCGCGGCACCGCGCAGCCAGCGCTGCGCTCCGCCCCATTCGATCAACTGCGCGTCCGGCACAGCCAGAGGCGGCGCCACCGAGGGCAGGGAGAGCCGCCACAGCGGAGCATCGCCGGCGAAGAAGGCCGTGGTCTGCTCGCGCAGGGAATCCCAGAAGCTCGACGCGTCCGGCTCGGCAACACGTTCGCCGCCCAGATTTGCGCAGGCGGCCGTGATCGCGGCCTGCGCGCCGGACAGCCGCAGTGTCAGCACGCCGTCCTGCCAACACGTCGCGGCCAGCGGCACGGGTTGGCCGGCCCAACGGTTCATGGCGTCCAGTGCCTTGTCTTGCGGCATCTCGAAACGCAGCGTGGCCTCCGCTACCGGCAAGGGCATCACCTTGAGCGATACATCCAGAATCAGGCCCAGGGTGCCGAGGCTGCCGGTGACCAGGCGCGAGACGTCGAAGCCGGCGACGTTCTTCATCACCTGGCCGCCGAAATTCAGTTCGCGGCCTTCGCCGTCCATCAGCTTGACACCGAGCACGTAGTCGCGCAGGCTGCCGGCAACCGCCCGGCGCGGGCCGGACAATCCGGCGGCCACGGCGCCTCCAATCGTGGCATTGCCGAAGTGCGGCGGCTCGCAGGCAAGCACTTGTCGCCGTGTCGCCAGCGCCGACTCTATCTCGGCCAACGGCGTGCCGCAGCGTGCGGTGATCACCAGCTCCGTCGGCTCATAGCCGACGATCCCGCTGTAGCCGCGCGTATCGAGTACTTCGCCAAGCAGCGGCCCGCCGTAAAAATCCTTGCTGCCACCGCCCTTGAGGCGCAAGGGCTTGCGCTCGAGAATGCGCGAACGAAACTCCTCGACACGATCGCTCATCGCGCGCTCCCGGTCAGGCGATACTCGGAACAGTGCCGGGGATAAGGCACCGCCTTGCCCGGATTGAGCAAGGTCAGCGGATCGAACGCCGCCTTGACGGCGTGGAAGGCATCGAGCTCCTCGCGGGAAAACTGCACGCACATCTGTTTCACCTTTTCGATGCCGACGCCATGTTCGCCGGTGATGGTGCCACCGACATCGACCGACAACTCAAGAATTTTGGCGCCGAAGGCGATGGCGCGCTCCGTCTCGCCGGGGTTGCGCGCATCGAACATGATCAGCGGGTGCAGGTTGCCATCTCCGGCATGGAACACGTTGGCGCAGCGCAGGTAAAACTCCGCCGACAACTCGGCAATGCGCGTCAGCACATGCGACAGATGCTTGCGCGGAATGGTGCCGTCCATGCACAGATAGTCGGGGGTAATGCGGCCCACCGCCGGAAAGGCCGCCTTGCGCCCCGCCCAGAATTTGAGTCGCTCCGCCTCGCTTTGCGAAATGCGCAACTCGCGGGCGCCGCTCTCTTCGAGGAGCGTCGACATGGTGGCAATTTCCTCGGCGACTTCTTCGGCCGTGCCGTCGGATTCGGCAAGCAGGATCGCGGCGGCCGACAGATCGTAGCCGGCATGGACGAAATCCTCGACGGCGGCCGTGGCGAGCTTGTCCATCATTTCCAGGCCGGCGGGGATGATGCCGGCGGCGATGATCGCCGCCACCGCATTGCCGGCGTCGATCACGCTGTCAAAGCTGGCCATCACCACCTGGGCGGTGCGCGGCTTCGGCGTCAGCTTCACCGTGGCCTCCAGCACCACGCCGAGCATGCCTTCCGAGCCGATCATCAGGGCCAGCAGGTCGTAACCGGGTTCGTCCAGGGCATGCGAGCCGATCTCGATGACCTCGCCGTTCATCAGCGCCACGCGCAGCTTCAGCACGTTGTGCAAGGTCAGCCCGTATTTCAGGCAATGCACGCCGCCGGCATTCTCGGCGATGTTGCCACCGATGCTGCAGGCAATCTGCGAACTCGGGTCGGGCGCGTAGTAGAGGCCATGCGGCGCCGCCGCTTCGGAGATGGCGAGGTTGCGCACGCCGGGCTGCACCCGCGCCAGGCGGGCCAGCGGATCGATCTCCAGGATGCGCATGAATCTGGCGAGCGACAAGACCACGCCCTGCACCACCGGCGTCGCGCCTCCGGAGAGACCGGTGCCGGCGCCGCGCGCCACCACCGGCACCTGGCGCGCATGACAGACTTTCAGCGCGGCCACGACCTGTTGTTCATTCTGCGGCAAGACCACGGCCCAGGGCAGGCAGCGATAGGCGGTGAGTCCATCGCATTCGTAAGGCTTCAAGTCCTCGTCCTCGAACAGCAAGGCCTCTGCCGGCAGCACGCACGCAAGGTCGGCCAGCAAGGCGGCGCGGTCAGGGTTGGCGAGGTCCGTCGCCCTATCGACCGTCTGTTCGCTCTGGCTCATCGCTTTTCCTCCGCCGGGCTGTCCGGTGCTTCGATCAGGATCGCCCTGAAGTCATTCACATTGGTGCGTGTCGGCCCGGTGACGACCAGGTCGCCCAAAGCCGCGAACACGCCGTAGGCGTCATTTTCGGTCAGGCGCGCGCGCAAATCAATTCCCGCCGCTGCGGCCCGCGCCTTGGTGTCCGCCATGACCAGCGCGCCGGCGTTGTCCTCCGAGCCGTCGATGCCGTCGGTGTCGGCGGCGATGGCATGGATGCGTGGGTGGCCACCGAGCGCCAGCGCCAGCCCGAGCAGGAACTCGGCATTGCGCCCGCCGCGCCCCTTGCCGCGCACCGTGACCGTGGTCTCGCCGCCGGACAGCAGCACGCAGGGCCCGGCCAGCGGCACGCCGTGGTCGGCACAGGAAAGCGCGATGCCACCCAGCACGCGCGCCACTTCGCGCGCCTCACCCTCGATTGCATCGCCCAGCACCAGCGGCGTGATGCCCTGCGCGCGCGCAGCCCCCGCCGCCGCCGCAAGTGAGCCTTGGGCCGTGGCAATCACATGCGCCTCGCAGGCACGTCGGAAATCGCCAGCGTCACAACCCGCGCTGGCGCAGCCGCCAGCGCGAGGCGGCCGCCCTTGATCGCGGAGATGTGCTTTCGCACGCAGTTGATCTCGCCGATGCCGGCGCCGCAGGCGAGCAAGGCCTTGGTCACCGCGCGCTTCTGCTCCAGCGTAATGCCGGCCATCGGCGCCACCAGCAGGGCCGAACCGCCGCCGGACAGCAGCACCAGCACCAGGTCGTCCGCCGTCAGCCCTTTTACCGCGTCGAGAATGCGGACCGCCGCTTGTTGCCCCGCCGCATCGGGTGCGGGATGCGAAGCTTCGACCACTTCGATGTGCCGCGTCGGAACGCCATGCCCGTAACGTGTGACGACGATGCCGGAGAGCTTTTCAGGATCGCCACGCCAATGGTCCTCGACGGCGCAGGCCATCGCGGCCGCCGCCTTGCCGGCACCGACTATGACGGTGCGACCAAGGGGTGGCCCTGGCAGCCAGGCGGACAGGCAACGTGCCGGATCGGCGGCGGCGACCGCATCGTCGAACAGGCCGCGCAACACGGCCCGTTGCCGGGGAAAATTCAGCGCCAACCGTCGAGCCAGCCGAGGCTGTCCTCGCTGCGCCGGCTCGGCTTGTACTCGCAGCCGACCCAGCCGGCGTAGCCAATGTTGTCGAGGTGCCGCAGCAGGAACGGGAAGTTGATCTCGCCGGTGCCCGGCTCGTGCCGCCCCGGGTTGTCCGCCAGCTGGATGTGGCCTATCCGCGGCAACTGCTCCTGCAACGTGCGCGCCAGGTCGCCTTCCATCACCTGGGCGTGATAGATGTCGTATTGCAGGCGCAGGTTGTCGCTGCCGACGGCCTTGAGCACGGCCAGCCCGGTGCGCGTGGTAGCCACCAGGAAGCCCGGCGTGTCGCGCGTGTTGAGCGGCTCCAGCACCAGCTCGATGCCGGCGCGCGCGGTCACGGTTGCGGCAAAGCGCAGGTTCTCGACCAGGGTTTCCCACGCCTTGTCATGGGAGACCTCGCCTGGTGCGATGCCGGCAAGGCAGTTGAGGCGTGGACAGCCGAGCAGGCGGGCGTACTCGATGGCCCGGCCGACGCCGTCCTGGAACTCGGCGACGCGTCGCGGGTGGCAAGCGATGCCCCGCTCGCCGGCGGCCCAATCGCCGGGAGGAAGGTTGAAGAGGACGACTTCGAGGCCCGAGGTCAGCACCACCTCGGCCAGCGCCGCGCGGTCGAACTCGTAGGGAAAATGAAACTCGACGGCGGCGAAGCCGGCCGCCTTCGCCGCCGCGAAGCGCTCGAAGAACGGGCGTTCGGTAAACAGGAAGGAAAGGTTCGCGGCGAAGCGTGGCATGGACCGATTATATGTCTCCGCCCCGCTGGGGCGGAGACGGTATCCTCGCGATATGTCTCCGCCCTGCAAGGGTGGGGACGGTATCCATCCGCTCAGTGCCGGGATCGACACGGAATCCGCGCGCCATTGTTGCGATTCCGGCAGCAATCAATTGATGTCTCCGATATTTTTTTCCGGCGCCGACACGCGTAGAGTCGCCCCCTTCGGCTCCCGCCTTGCGCAAGCACCAGACGTCCATGTCCCCCAACGCTGCATCCGGTTCCCGCAACAGCTACAGCCATGTCGCCATCGGCCTGCACTGGCTGATCGCCTTCGCCCTCGTCGCCACCTTCGCGCTCGGCCTTTACATGCACGAGCTGCCGCTGTCGCCGCAGAAACTCAAGCTCTACTCGTGGCACAAGTGGGCCGGCGTCACCATCTTCCTCTTCGTCGTGCTGCGCCTCGGCTGGCGCCTGGCGCATCGTCCGCCGGCACTACCCGCCGCCATGCCCGCCTGGCAGCGCATGGCGGCGGAAGCGACGCATGTGCTGCTCTACCTGCTGATGATCGCCGTGCCGCTGTCCGGCTGGCTGATGAGTTCGGCCAAGGGCTTCCAGACCGTCTGGTTCGGCCTGCTGCCACTGCCCGACCTGCTGGACAAGAACAAGGAACTCGGCGACCTGCTCAAGGAAGTCCACGAAGCGCTCAACTTCGGCATGGCCGGCCTGGTGCTCGCCCACCTTGGTGCCGCGCTCAAGCACCACGTCATCGACCGCGATGACGTGCTGTCGCGCATGCTGCCGTTTCTCGCCAAAACCGTACCCGGAGAATTGAAATGAAACACTGGCAACACTGCCTTGCCCTTGGCGTGCTGGCCGCCACCCTGCCCGCCCACGCCATCGAATTCAGCCAGTTCCAGCCGGCGAAGAGTTCCCTCACCTTCGTCTCGAAGCAGATGAACGTGCCGGTCGAAGGCAAGTTCAACAGCTTCCGCAGCAAGCTCGCCTTCGACCCGGCAAAACCGGCGGCTGCGAAAGCCGAGTTTGAAATCGATCTCGCCAGCATCGATGCGGGATCGCAGGATGCGAACGACGAGGTCGCCGGCAAGGCATGGTTCAATACCAAGGCCTTCCCGGTTGCGAAATTCGTATCGACTTCGGTCAAACCCCTCGGCAACAACCGTTTTGAAGTCGCCGGCAAAATGACGATCAAGGGCAAGACCCTGGATCTGACCGCGCCGGTCACCCTGCGCCAGGAAGGCAACAGTGCTGCCTTCGAAGGCAGCCTGGTCCTCAAGCGCGCCGATTATGCGATCGGCGACGGCGTGTGGGCCGACTTCGGCACCGTCGCCAACGAGATACAAATCAAGTTCCGTCTGGTGGCCAGCGCAAGTCCAGCCGCCAAATAACAGCAAGCCCCACCCCTCAGGAGAAAACCCATGAAGAAACTCGCCCTCGTCCTTGCCCTTTCCGCCTTTTCCGCCACCGGCTTCGCCGCGCCCGAAACCTTCAACGTCGAGCCGACCCATACCTTCCCGCGCTTCGAATACAGCCACTTCGGCTATTCCAACCAGCAGCAGCGCTTCGACAAGACCAGCGGCAAGATCGTGCTCGACCGCGCCGCCAAGACCGGCTCGGTGGACGTAAGCATCGACACCACCTCGGTGAACACCGGCTACGCCTTGTTCAACCAGCACATCCAGGCCGAAGACTATTTCGACACCGCCAGGTTCCCGGCGATAACCTTCAAGTCGACCAGGGTTCGGTTCGAAGGCGACAAGCCGGTCGCCGTCGACGGCAACCTGACGATCAAGGGCGTGACCAGGACGGTCACCCTGACGGTGACAAACTTCCATTCGATGCCGCATCCGATGCTGAAAAAGGACGCGATCGGCGCCAATGCGACAGCCAAGGTCAAGCGCTCGGAATTCAACATGGGCAAGAACGTGCCCTACGTGGGCGACGACGTCACCCTGACCATCGCCGTCGAAGCCATCAAGGAGTAAGCGGTTGTTGAAACACGCCACTTGTGACGTGGGTACTTCCGTTCGTGGTGGGCCTGTCGAACCATGAGCGGAGGCTCCGCGCCCGCCATGCACCCTTCGACAAGCTCAGGACGAGCGGTATCGAGGCCTGTCCAAGTGCCAGGGAATTATGGAAGTGCGATCGTGCCGACCTCGTGGGAGAGCGCCTCGATGGCGCTCTCGTCCATGTCGAGCAGGCGTCGGCAGAGTTGCGCGAAATGCGCCTGGCCCGCAACCACGGCGAGGGCCAGGGTTTCGGTGTCGTTTGCATCGGCTGTCGCCTGGTAGGCCGCCACGAGTTGCGGAAACATCTCGCGGCGCAGGCCGTCGAACGTCGCGAACCAGAAATGCAGCGACTCCAGCGCGCCCCGCCGCCGCAGTTCCGGCAGCGTCACCAGGCAATCAGCCAGGTTGTCCCGCGCGGCGCGCGCCAGCAGTTCCGCGCGCTTGCGGCTGAAGCCGTCGAGTTTGAGCGCCCATCTGTCGCCGAGCATCCGCCCGGCGGCGAACTCGCCTTCCTCGTGCAGCACCAGCGTCTCGATTTCGCCTTCGGTCATGCGCTCGATCGCCGCTTGCGGATCGACATCGAACCCGTACGCAAGCAGCGCCGACTTCAGCGCGCCGTCCTGCTGCTTGACGTTCCAGCCCTCGGCCTTTTCCCATAGCCACTGGCGCAGCGCCTCGCGCCGCACGATCAGCGTGGCGCCCTGCGACGCCGCCGGGATGGCCGAGACATCGCGCGCATATTCGCAGCCGCAGACCAGTAGCTGCGCGTCGCCGCGTTGCTCTTCGCGGTCGAGCCGGCCGAGGAAGAAGTGCGGCTTGTGGAAACGCCCGACGCCCGCACCGTACACCAGACCGCTGCCAGCCAGCGCGATATTGACCTCCCGCGCGGCGAAGGGGTCGAACTCGCGGCCGGCGACCGGCACCGCGACGAAATCCTCCTCGGCGATCAACTCCCAGCGTGCCTCGCGCTCGCTGATCCAGAGCCCCACCTCGTCGCGCGGCGGCGACACGCCATAGGGCAGTTGATGCTCCCAGCGGTAGAACTCGCGCATGCCAAGCAGGTAGGTGCACAGGCTGACATCCCGCGCATGGCGCGCATCGGCGATGTCGCAGTTGGTCTGTACCGCCTCCACCAGCACGCCCATGCCGGCGATCATCGCGGCCCCTCCGCATGGCGGCGGCGGGACTTCCACGCCGCCACACCCTGCACCACCGCGGAGAAGGGCAGCGCCGCGAGTTCGCCGTAGGCTTCCTGCGCCAGGCGCACCAGGCGCCGCACGTCGGGCGCCACCGCACCGGGGTCGAGCAGGGCCTTGAGCCCGTCGAGGCCGCCGCACTGGATCTTCATCACCATCGCGTGCGGCAGGATGTGCTGGGTATCGGCGAGGCCCAGCGCAAACGCCGACTTCTCGCGCAGCAGGGCCGACATTTGCGCGCAGACCGCGCGCGCCACGGGCTGGGCGCAGGCCACGGACTCCCGCTCGGCAATCTGGTGCCGCACCGCCAGTTCGCAGGCCGCATGGCGCGCCAGCAGCGCACGCTCGAAAGCGCAGGGCAGGCGGTTGATCTCGCCCCTGGCGTGACGGAAGGCGGCCTCGTCCACCACCTAGTAGTCTTCTCCCGTCAGCGGTTCCTCGCCGCGCGGCTCGTTCAACAACTCCTCGGCTTGCAGCTCGTTGGAGGCGAAGATGGTCTTGATCTGTTCGCCCGGCGCGAGTTCGCTTTCGCGGCGCAGGCGCTTGGCCTCGGTCGAGGCTTCCTTGAAGGCCTCGAACTGGGTGATCTTCGCCAACTGGCGGATCGGCCCGACAGGCGTCACCCGGTAGATGTAGTACGGCATCTGGCTTACTCCACGTAGCGTTTGGTGGCCTTGCGACGACCGGGTTTGGATTTCTGGATGATGACGCCTTTGACCGGATCGAGACTGGAAATATCCGTTGCCGGATAGGCGGGGTTGAGGGCCTGCAGGCGCCAGCCGCCGGCGTGCTTCGCCAGCTGGCGGAAGATCCACTCGCCGTCGAGTTGGGCGAGGACGAAGGAGCCGTCGGTCGCGAGGCCTTCCGGCTCGATCAGGATCACTTCGCCTTCGAGGAACTCCGGCTCCATGCTGTCGCCCAGCACCATCAGGGCGAAGGGCTCGGCCGAGGAACAGGCGTCGAGCTCGGCATCGGGGGCGTGCGGCTGGATGGGAATGACGCGGCGTTGCTGGATCATGGGGCTACAGTCCCTCGACATGGATCTGTGCCGCCGGTACGCCGGCAGCGAGAAGCGCGGCGGCCAGCGGCTCCACCACCGCAGCGGCGCCGGCCAGGTAGACCTCGCTGTACGCCAGGGCGGGATCGGCCGCCAGCGCAGCCGGCAGTTCGTCTGTAGCCAGCGGCCGGTAGCTGAATTCGTCCAGCGCCTCGGCCCAGGCCCGGCACTGGTTGGGCAGGTACTGGCCGCCGGGCTGCGCGCTGGCCCAGTAGAGTGTGATGGCTTCCGCCGCATCGACCGCGATGGCGTGCTCGATCAGGCTATTGACCGGGGCGAAGCCGTCGTCGACCGCGACGAAAACCAGCGGCCGCACGGAAGCTTTCTCCAGCACGAAACTGCCCCAGGGGCCCCACACCGAAACGTCGTCGCCGACCTTGATCCAGTCATCGAAGACGCAGCGGGAAAAGTCGGCGCTCGCAGCACGGCGATCGCCGCGGCTGATGTGGAAAATCAGGTTGCGGTCGTCGCAGGGACAGCTCGCCACCGGGAATTCGCCATGAACATCGCTGCCGTCGCGGACTCCGGCGCGAATACCGAGCGTGACCCGCTGGCCGGCGAGGAAACGCAACCGGCTGCTGCGCGGCGTCTGCAGGTGCACCCGCATCACGTCCGCGCTCAGCGCATCGATGCGGCGCACCTTGGCGACGATGCGCTGCTCGGGAATGTCCTCCGGGGCATCGGCTTCCAGCACTTCCAGCACCAGGTCGGAACTCAGCGCGGTGCAGGTGCACATCAGGACGTGGTTCTGGGCCTTCTCGGCTTCCGAGAACAGGTAGTCGGACGGCGCCACCGTGCGCGCTTCGCCAGACACCACGCGCGCCTTGCACAGGCCGCAGTTGCCGTTGCCGCAGCCGTAGTTGGGCGAAAGCCCGGCGCGCAGCGCCGCCTTCAACAGCGTCTCCGAACCCTCGACGAAGAATTCGCGACCGGATGGCTTGACCGTGACGTGCGCCGACATGACCCGCAGCATAGCATCGAGCGCCGCGGCGTCCGCTCCCGCTACCGGCTCGGAAATCGCCCGCGCCAGGCCCTCGTCGAGCAGGCGCGCCAGATCTTCCATCGCCGGCGCCGGTGCGGCATCGAGCCGCGCGCGCAAGGCCTCGAACAGCGCGTGGTAGCGCGTCAATGTGCGCTGCAGTTCAGCCAGCTCCTGCCCCTGGGTGAACAGGCGCTGGGCCAGCGCCTCCTGCGACGGCAGCACGCGCTCGCGCAGGCGCCGGGCGAAGGCATCCTCACGGATGGCGCGGGTCTTCTCGAAGCTGCCTGAATCCTCAAGGTCGAGCTGCGGCCAGCTACGCAGCAGGTCGGCCGCGTCCACCATGCCGTCGAAGGACGGCAGCTCACCGTCGCGTATGCGCTTTTGCAGCGCGACGCGCGAAATGCCGAGCAGGTGGGCGGCACGGGAAAGGGTCAGCCATTGCGACATGCCCGCAAGCATAACCAAGCCGGGCCGTCCCGGGATTTCAATTTCTTATGGTTGGCCTAAGATAGGCAAAACCATTTTCAGGGAATGGCTGCCATGAACAATGAAACACGCGGCCTCGGCCTCGCCCCCGCCACGGCGGACGACTACCGCGAACTCGCACGCCGTCGCCTGCCGCGCCACCTGTTCGACTACCTCGACGGCGCCGCCTACGAGGAAACCACCGCCGCCGCCAACCGCGAGGGCTTCCGCCGTCTGCAACTGCGCCAGCGCGTACTGCGCGACGTTTCGCAGATCAAGCTGTCCACCCGCGTGCTGGGGCAGGACCTGGCCCTGCCCGTAGTGCTCGCCCCGCTCGGCCTGGCCGGCGCCATGGCCCGCCGCGCCGAGGTGCAGGCGGCACGCGCGGCTGAAGCCGCCGGGGTGGCCTTCTGCGAATCGACGGTGTCGATCTGCTCGATCGAGGAAGTGCGCGCCGCGACCACCGCCCCCTTCTGGTACCAGCTCTACATCATGCGCGACCGCGGCTATGCCAAAGACCTGATGGCGCGGGCGCGGACCGCCGGCTGCGAGGTACTGGTGCTGACCGTCGACCTCGCCGTGATGGGCGCGCGCTACCGCGACGTGCGCAACGGCATGGCCGGCGGCCTCTCGCTGGCCGGCAAGCTGAGCAAGGCCTGGGACCTGCTCTCGCATCCACAGTGGCTGCTCGACGTCGCGATCAAGGGCAAGCCCCTGATGTTTGGCAACCTGACCACGGCGGTACCCGACGCACGCAGCCTGCCCGAGTTCAAGGCCTGGGTGGACAGCCAGTTCGACCCGCGCATCACCTGGCAGGACCTGGCCTGGGTGCGCGAGAACTGGCCGGGCAGGATCGTGCTGAAGGGCATCCTCGACGTCGAGGATGCGCGCCACGCCGTGGCTGCTGGTGTCGACGGCATCGTCGTCTCCAACCACGGCGGCCGGCAACTGGACGGCGTCGCCGCCAGCATCGCCGCCCTGCCCCGCATCGCCGATGCCGTCGGTGACCGGCTCGAAATCCTCATGGACGGTGGCCGGTGATGAAGAGCGAGATGAATGTCGCGCTGGCGCTGTGCGGGGTTACGGATGCCGAGAAGCTGGATCGGGAGGCGCTGCTCTAGGCCGGTGCCGTAGCACCAGCGCCGACTGCGGAAAAACTACCTGGACTTGCGCACCGCCGCGAGGATGCCCTGCATCAGGGCCAGCGGCGTCGGCGGGCAGCCGGGGATGCGCAGGTCGACGCCGACCACGTTCTCTACCGCGCCGCAGGTGGCGTAGCTTTCGCCGAAGACGCCGCCGTTGCAGCCGCAGTCGCCGACCGCCACCACCAGTTTCGGATCCGGCGTGCAGTCGTAGGCGATGCGCAGCGCGTTCTCCATGTTCTTGGTCACCGATCCGGTGACCAGCAGCATGTCGGCGTGGCGCGGGCTGGCGACGAACTTGATGCCGCGGCCTTCGAGGTTGTAGTAGGGATTGTTGAGCGCATGCACCTCGAGCTCGCAGGCGTTGCAGGAGCCGGCATCGACTTCGCGGATGGTCAGCGCCCGGCCGAGGATGCGCAGGATCTCGTCGTGCAGGCGGTCGATCTCGCGTTGCGGGCTGCCTTCTGCGTCGGGCGTGGTCTCCGTGAGGATGCCGGTGCGGAAAATATGGCGTAGAAGCGGGATCACAGGTCAGCCCCCGAATAGGACAGGTTGAAGGACTTGTTGATCAGCGGAAAGTCGGGAACGATGTCCTTCATCACCGCGTGCTCCAGGGCCAGCCAGGCCTGCCACGAGGGATCGTGGGGATGGACGCGGGCCAGGCTGCCGTCTTCGGCGAACTGGACACCGACCAGCACCTCGCCGCGCCAGCCTTCGACCACGCCGAGTCCGGCGGCACCCGGCACCGGCGCGACGTCGACACGTGTATCGCCGGCGGGCATGCCGACCGCCATCTGGCGCAGCAGGCGGAGCGACTCGAAGGCCTCGTCGAAGCGCACGGCGACGCGGGCGGCGACGTCGCCGCGCTCGTCGGTAGCCGGGCGCACGCCGAGCGTGGCATACGGCGGCGGCGGCGTGTAGCCCTGGCGATGGACGCGGCCATCGAGCAGGATGCCGGTGGCGCGCGCCGCCATGCCGCTCATCGACAGTTCGCGCGCCAGCGCTGCGTCGATGATGCCGGTGGTGACGAAGCGGTCCTGCAAGCCGGAGTGTTCGTCGTAGAGGATGCGCAGCTTCGCCAGTTCGGCGCCGATCGCAGTGCATTGCTCGACGATGGCCGACAGGCCCGCCGCATCGACGTCCACGACGACACCGCCGGGCACGATGCGGTCCATCAGGAAGCGGTGGCCGAACAGTTGCTGGTTGAGCCGCACCCACTGTTCCTTGAGGGCGAAGAATTGGGTGAGGCCGAAGGCGAAGGCGGCGTCGTTGCCCAGCGCGCCGAGGTCGCCGATGTGGTTGGCGACGCGTTCGCGCTCCAGCAGCAGCGCGCGCAGCATCTGGGCGCGCGGCGGCGCCGTGACGCCGCAGGCCGCTTCGATCGCATCGGCATAGGCCCAGGCGTAGGCACAGGTGGAATCGCCGGAGACGCGGCCGACCAGTTGCGCGCCGCGTGCGATGTCGGCGCCGATGAACAGTTTCTCGACGCCCTTGTGCTGGTAGCCGAGGCGCTCTTCGAGGCGCAGCACGCGCTCGCCGACGACCGAGAAGCGGAAGTGGCCGGGCTCGATGATGCCGGCGTGGATGGGGCCGACGGGGATTTCGTGGGCGCCCTCGCCGCCGACCTGGACGAATTCGTAGTCGGTCGGCGCATTGGGAAAGCCCTCGCCCATGCCGGCTTCACGCACCGAGTCGTGGCGCAGCGGATACCAGTCGGCCGGCCAGCCGCCGTGGCGCAGCCAGGGGCGCTGGTCGCCACCTTCGCTGGCGATGCCGACCATGTCGCGCGTGGCACGCTGCATGCGGTTGGCCGCCGGAAAAATGCCGGACAGGTCGGGATAGACGGGATCGTCGGCGGGAAGGTCGAGGCTGAGCCAGGCATGGCCCTGATCGATGCCGAACACGCAATGAAGCCTGAAACCGCCGCCACTCTGGCGGGAGTCAGAGCCCCAGATCGCCGCAATGCGCCCGCCGGCCAGATGGACGGCGGCGGCGAAGCTGCGCAGGTCCTCGCCGCTCGGCGCTCGACCGCGCCAGACCGGCGCACCGATGCCTGGCTGTGGCGTGAATTCGATCGAGGTGTCGTCGCAGAGGAACATGATCAGCTCAGCATGCGCGCGGCTTCATGGAACCAGCGCGTCAGGTAGGGCGGGATGTAGAGGCCCAGCATCAGCACGATGCCGAGGTGCAGGAAGACCGGCGTGATGGCCGGCGCATGCGGCAGGCGGCGCGCTTCGGTCTCGCCGAA
>JAIOPW010000282.1 GCA_021413665.1 Rhodocyclales bacterium
CCTGAAGTGGTGCATGAGATCGCCGTCAAGCTGGACTCGATGCTGGCCTTCCGCCCCCGAGTGCACCACGTCGCACGAAACGCCCTGCCCCGCTTCGAGATGAAAGCCAAGCGCTTCCACGTAAAACTGGACGAATGAAGCCCAGGGTACTGCCCGACAGGGCTGTGCATGCCGTCAGCGCGCCCTGCTGACCGGATTGGCATCGCGAGCCCGGGCACGACGGTAATCCATTTCGTCGGCATCGGATACCTTGTTGTCGGTCGGCCTGGCCGTCTCCGGGCGAGCCGGACCAAAGTTTCCGGTGAAATCAGGCATTCAGCGTCAAATCATTGGCCGTCCATCTATAATCCGGCTTGCTTGAGAGCGCGCAGTTCAACTTCCCGGAAACGGGCTGCCGCGAGCAAATGGCGAGAATATCGTCAGCGGCAACGATAACCACTACACCCACCGAACAAAAAAACAGTGACTTCCGCCAAGGCATCAGAAAAGGTCCGCGGTACCCGGCTTGACCTCGGCGTGCTGCCGAAACTGGTCGGCTATCAGTTGCGCATGGCCCAGATTGCCCTGTTCCGCGATTTTGCCGGGGGCCCGGGAGTGCATGAAGTGACGCCCGGGCTGTTCGGCGTGCTCGTCATCATCGAAGCCAACCCCGACCTCAAGCAAAGCGAACTGGCCCGCGCCACCCATCTCGACCGCTCGACAGTGGTCACCATCAACTGGCCCGCGCCACCCATCTCGACCGCTCGACAGTGGTCACCATCATCGACAACCTGGAACGGCGTGGCCTGGTAGAACGGCGTGCGGCCCCGCACGACCGGCGTTCGAACGCACTCCGCCTGACAGAAGCGGGCGGTGACCTGCTGCGTCAGTTGAAACGCAAGGTCACCCAGCACGAGAAACGGCTACTGGAGAATTTCAGCGCTACCGAGCGCCAGATGTTCCTGGCGCTGCTCCAGAAAGTATTTCCCGAGCAACGCTGACAGCGGGTGCGGGGTGCCGGGAGGCACGCTCGATCGACAGTTCAATGAGGCCGCCCGGCAAATCCAGGTTCCGCACGCTGCACTTCAGGGCCATGCCGGCGGCAAGACCGATCATGGCCCCTGCCGTTGCGCCCAGTTGAAACGTATCACCACCACCGGGACGCAGGCTGCATACGACCCGCAGGCTGTCCGTCGGATTACCCGCGACCGCATCGGGTAGCGTTAGCGACAAGGCGGATGACGGATCGAAGGGCAGCAGTCTGCCCAGTTCCCGCAGCAGCTTCTCGAATTCGTCCGCCAGCGATGCGCGCATTTGTTGTCCCCGCGACACCTCGCGCCGCTGGAATTTCGGCACGGTT
>JAIOPW010000283.1 GCA_021413665.1 Rhodocyclales bacterium
ACGTGAAACTGGAAAACCCGCCGCAGCCGGAGCAATACGATCCGGCGGCGGAGCAACCGGTGCGCGAGATGGCGATCCTGCTCGGCGGCGTGCTGGTCATCAGCCTC
This sequence comes from Rhodocyclales bacterium, assembly GCA_021413665.1. Taxonomy (GTDB): domain Bacteria; phylum Pseudomonadota; class Gammaproteobacteria; order Burkholderiales; family Rhodocyclaceae; genus Sulfuritalea. The sequence continues at coordinate 108 of JAIOPW010000283.1, forward strand.
GCCCTGGCGCTGGTCCTCGCCTATTTCGCCGGCATGCTGGCACCGCGCCTGCCGTTTGCGGTGGAGCGCGACTTCATGGCCACGCGAATGACCGCAGACCCCCGGTTTGTGGTGCAGGAGGCGGGATTGCAGCAACTGGCCGACCGCCTCGGTGCGGCGCTTAACCTCCCGGCCGAGATGAAGCTGACCCTGCATTACAGCAACGACATGACGGTCAATGCCTACGCCACGCTGGGCGGCCACATCGTCGTGTATCGCGGCCTGCTTTCCCGGGTCACCAGCGAGAATGCACTGGCCGCAGTACTCGCCCACGAAATTGCCCACGTCCGGCACCGCCATCCCGCAGCCGCCGCGGGCCGCGGCATCGCCATCGGGCTCGTGATCACTCTACTGAGTTCGGCGGTCGGCAACAGCGTGGCCGAGCGCATCATGGGCACCGCCGGCATGGGCGTGCTGCTCAACTACAGCCGGGAACAGGAAACTGCGGCCGACGAAGATGCGCTGCGCGCTGTGGCCCAGATCTATGGGCACCTGGGCGGCGCCGCGGACCTGTTCGAGACCCTGAAGCAATCCCATCCGGGATCGGAGGGGGGCTTCGAAATCTTTCGCTCCCACCCCTTTTCCGACCGGCGCATCGAGCACGTGCGCGAATTCGCTGCGCGCAACGGCATTCCCGTCGCGGGCCCGCTGACGCCGCTTGCATTGTCGCTGCCGGCCGCAGCGGGAAAGAAATAGATGACGCGTCATCCTGCCTTCAGCTTCCGCCGAGTGCTGGCCGCCCTCTTCTGGCTGGCCCTGCTGGCGCCAGCCTCGCCCGTTTTGGCCGACGGCAAGTATTACGCCAGGGAATCCAAGGTAGGACCGAGCGTTCCGTACCAGCGAGCAATGATTTCGTTCAACGGCGAGCGCGAGATCCTGGTGGTCCAAAGCCAATACAAAAACCGCGGCCAGACCCCCTTGCGCGACCTCGGCTGGATCATTCCGCTGCCGACTGTTCCCGAGGTGGGGACCATGGAGCCTTACCGTGCCGAACGATTGTTCAGCCGACTTGGGATGAAGTCTTCAATCCGCTACGTCAGCATTTCCGACAGGCTGATGGCATGGCTGACGTTCGCGATCATGATAGGTCTTGGCGCCATGCTCCTGCGGCTGCTTGCAGCGTTCGCCGTTGTTCTCTTCAAGCTCAAGCCGGATCCGCTGATCGGCACGCCACGGGGCAACCTGAAGCTGGTGGGGCTGACCTTCCTCGGCATGCTGCTGGCAATGATCGTCACACCGCAGTTCTCGAGCTATGGCCCGAACGGCAAAGGTGCAGTCGATGTGGTCAAGGCGGAAACCGTGGGTGGCCTCGACTTCAAGGTGGTGAAGAGCGGTGACGCGGCCGCACTCCTGTCTTGGTTCACCCAGCACGGGCTGAACTACGACCCGACCGACATCGCGGCGATCGAGCGCCATGTCGCTAAGGGCTGGGTTTTCGTCACTGCCAGAGCATCGGCCACGGCAGAGGCGGCCGAACTCGTCAGTCACAACGGCATGCTGGCGCCGCTGGTGTTGGTGTTTCCCACCCGGAAAATGGTGTATCCGCTGGCACTGACCGCGACTATCGGACAGAACACCGCCATCGAGCTGTTTGTCTACAACGAGGGCAAGGTCGATTCAGCGGGCCGGCTGCCGCTGAAATTCGCCGGTGTCGATCCGGAGGGAGCGGACTGGTTCGCGGAGCACGTCCAGCCGCCCGGCCTGCTGGCCAATGAAAAAATCACTGCGAATTACCTCACGCGCTTCCTCGGCGAGATGACGGCGGAACAGATGAAGGATGACCTGATCTTGGTCCCGGCCGCCGACAATGTGCCGATCAAACTGACCGAATACCACTGGTAAGTACGTCAGAAGCCGGGCGCCAGTGCTGCCTGCCAGGCCGCGAGCTTGTGCTCGAACGACATGCCGGCATGGGCCGGGCTGGTGGAGGGCAGGACCATGGCCTCGAAGCCAAACGCCTCGACCTCGCGGATGCGCTTGGCCGCCATGCGGCCGTTGAAACAGATCCGGCGCAACGCGGGTGCCACCGTGCGCAGGGCACGGAGGTCATTGGGTCGCGCCTCGCGGATCGCGCTGTCGAGGCTGCCGGTACGCTCGCAGGTGGCGAACACGTCCCAGATCGCGATGCCCGCCGCCTGCACCGCCGCAATGCGCGACGCGTAGTCCATTTCCTTCAGCGGCTGTTCGATCACCGCGCCGAGGATGCGCCAGAACTGGTTCTGCGGATGGGCATAGTACTGCTGCGCGACGAGCGAGGCCGTAGACGGAAACGAGCCCAGAACCAGCACCCGGGCTCGCGCATCGATGACGGGCGCGAGGCCCGTCAGTCGCTCTGCCTTAGGAACCGCTCATCTCCAGCATCAACTGGTTCATGCGCTTGACGAAAGTCGCCGGGTCGTCGAGCTGGCCGCCTTCGGCGAGCAGGGCCTGGTCGAACAGCAC
>JAIOPW010000284.1 GCA_021413665.1 Rhodocyclales bacterium
GATCGACACCTTGCAGCTCAATCTCGGCTATCGCTGCAACCAGAGCTGCGTGCATTGCCACGTCAACGCCGGGCCGTCGCGAACGGAAGAGATGACGACCGAAACCATCGACGCCGTGCTCGACTTTCTCGCCGGCAACCCGGAAATCAATTGCCTCGACCTGACCGGCGGCGCACCCGAACTCAATCCGCAGTTTCGTCGCCTCGTGGTCGCCGCGCGCGCCCGCGGCCTGCGCGTGATCGACCGCTGCAACCTGACCATCCTCGAAGAGCCGGGCCACGAAGACCTGGCGGCGTTCCTCGCCGGCCACCGGGTCGAGCTCGTTGCTTCGCTGCCTTGCTACCTTGAAGAAAACGTCGACCGACAGCGCGGCAAGGGCGTGTTCGAGGCCAGCCTGCGCGCGCTGCATCGACTCAACGCGCTGGGCTACGGCACACCCGGCGGCGGGCTCGACCTGAGTCTCGTCTACAACCCCCAGGGTCCCAGCCTGCCGCCGCCACAGGGACCACTGGAAGCAGCCTACAGGCAGCACCTGGAATTCAACCATGGCGTCGTGTTCACCCGCCTCTACACCCTGGCCAACATGCCGATCCAGCGCTTCGGCAGCCTGTTGATTTCGCGCGGCGAGTTCAATGCCTACCTCGACACGCTGCGCGCCGCCCACCACGCCGACAACCTGGAGCAGGTGATGTGCCGCAGGCTGGTCAGCGTCGACTGGCAAGGTTATCTCTACGACTGCGACTTCAACCAGCAGTTGGGCCTGGCCCTGACCGACGCGGCGGGCCGCCGCCTGCACATAAGCACCGCCAGCGCGTCACGGCTCGACGCAATTCCGATCCGGGTCGCCGAACACTGCTACGGCTGCACCGCGGGACAGGGCTCAAGCTGTGGCGGCGCCCTCGGCGTCGAAACCGCGCCGGCGCCGAACTGCCCAAAATAGGCGTCAGGCCGGGGCAAGCGCCAGCCGGGCCTTGAGGCAGGCCGGACAGAGGCAGTTCGCCGCCGCGGCGGGATCGGAAGTCGCCGGGAGCGAAAGCAGGGGCGGCAAGCTCGCGCACCAGCACTCGGCATCGCCGGCCTCCATGCCGCAGCGAAACGGCGCCCCGCATTGCGCGCAGGCGCCGGTGGCGGTTGCGCTGCCCGCCGCCGGCTTCACGGCGTGCCGCCGCTGCCGAAGCGGCGACAGGCGGCGCGCAACACGCTCATCTGTTGGCGATAGTTGGTGCAGGCGGCGCAGATCAGGACATGCAGGCGCAGGCCGACGCGCTCGCGCAGGGTCAGCGGGCGATCCTGCTCCTGCGACATCAGCTCCGTCGCCTCCCTGCAACTCAGCATCCCGGGCTCCCCGCGCCGACAAACCATTTTGTTTCAAGACAGGTGCGCAGGCCCATTCGGGCGCGGTGCAGCACCACCCAGCAATTGGACGTGCTGATGCCCGTTTCCTTACATATTTCGTCGGTGTCGAAGCCGAGGAATTCCCGCATCATGAACACGCGCGCGGTTTTTGCCGGCAAATGATCGAGGCAGGCCTCGAACACGGCCCAGAATTGCCGCTGCTCGAAGGAAGCATCGGGGTCGGCCCAGCGCGCGGGCGCGGCGTCCCGCTGCCAGTGGCCACCCCGTTCAAACAGCGTTTCGGTCAGTCCGTCGTCGCCGTCCTCGTCATCGGCCAGCGAGGACGCGGTGATCTCCCGGTTCTGGCTGCGAATGATGTCGATGATCTTGTGGCGCAGGATGGAGATCAGCCATGTCTTGTAGGATGAACGATTCTCGAAGCGGTGGCTGCCCTGCAGCGCAGCCAGCAGGGTTTCCTGCACGGCGTCCTCGGCGGCGCTCGCGTCGCGCAGTTGCAGGCGTGCGAAGCGCAGCAGATCGGGGCGAAGCGCGTTAAGCTCGGTTTGGCGGTCCGGGTCCATGAAAATCGCTGTTGAGACGGCTGGGCCTCATTTTGACGCAAGACGGGAAACTTCGGTAAACAGTGCCGGAGTGTAAGGAAGCGGAACTTCGCCAGACCAAGATGCACGAAATGAAGCCACCGGCGCCGCCGGAAGTTTCGCGAGGAGAAGACATGAATCGCCGCCACTGGATATTCCGCATCACCGGCCTGATCACCGCATCCGCGCTGCTTCCCGCTCGCGCCGACGCGGCGGGCAAGTTTCCGCTGTCGAAGACCAGGCCCGAATGGAAGGCGATACTTGCGCCGGACGCCTACCGCGTCCTGTTCGAGGATGGCACCGAGGCTGCCGGCAGCAGCGCCTTGAATGCCGAAAAGCGCGCCGGTACCTTCATTTGCGCGGCCTGCAACCAGCCGCTGTTCGACAGCGCCCACAAGTATGAAAGCGGCACCGGCTGGCCCAGCTTCTGGCAGTCGCTGGCGGGCGCGCTGGGCACGACGACGGACTTCAAGCTGATCTACCCGCGCACCGAGTACCACTGTTCGCGCTGCAGCGGCCACCAGGGCCACGTCTTCAACGACGGCCCGAAACCGACGGGCAAGCGCTATTGCAACAACGGCGTTGCCCTCAAGTTCGTCGCGCAGGGCGAAGCTCCGCCGGCACTGAGGACATGACCATGCGAACCCGATCCTCGCCGTTCATTTTCCTCGCCTTCCTGGCGGGCGCCGTCCATGCCGACGCACCGGCCGCACCGGCTGTCGTGCCGGCCGGCGGCGCCACCGCGATTTTTGCCGGCGGCTGTTTCTGGTGCATCGAAAAGGACTTCGAGAAGCTACCGGGCGTGATCGAGGTGGAGTCCGGCTATACCGCCGGCAGGACCACCACCCCGAGTTACGAGCAAGTCAGTTCGGGCAGCACCGGGCACACCGAAGCCGTGCGCGTGATCTATGACCCGGCAAAGGTCAGCTACCCGCAACTGGTTGACTATTTCTGGCGTCACATCGACCCCACGGTCAAGGACCGCCAGTTCTGCGATGTCGGTACCCAGTACCGCAGCGGCATCTACTGGGCAAACGAGGCGGAGCGCAAGGTTGCCGAGGCCAGCCGCGACGCGTTGATCAAGAGCGGCAGGTTCAAGACCATCCACACGGAACTCGCGCCGGCCTCGCCCTTCTGGCTGGCCGAGACCTATCATCAGGACTACTACAAGAAGAACCCGATCCGCTACAACTACTATCGCAAGAGCTGCGGCCGGGACGCGCGGGTGGAAGAAGTCTGGAGCGGCAAATGAGTTTCCGTCACGCATGACGCGCCGACGCCTGATACTGCTCGTCGCCCTGCTCGCCGCCGTCACGGCGTTCATCGTCCTCGACCTGGGGCGCTACCTCGGCCTCGACTACATGAAGACCCAGCAGGCGGCGCTGGAACAATGGCGCGCGGGACAGCCCCTGCTCGCGGCACTGCTGTTCTTCCTCATCTACGTCGCTGTCACCGGCCTGTCGCTGCCTGGTGCAGCAGTGATGACGCTCGCGGCCGGGGCGATCTTCGGCCTGCTGTGGGGCACGGTGCTGGCCTCCTTCGCCTCCAGCATCGGCGCCACGCTGGCCTTCCTCGCTTCGCGCTTCCTGCTGCGCGACTGGGTGCAAAGCCGTTTCGGCCAACGCCTGCGCGCGATCAACGAGGGCGTCGGCAAGGAGGGCGGCTTCTACCTCTTCACCCTGCGCCTGGTGCCGGTTTTTCCCTTCTTCATGATCAACCTGCTGATGGGCCTGACACCAATGCGCAGCGCGACCTTCTACTGGGTCAGCCAGGTCGGCATGCTGGCCGGGACGCTGGTGTACGTGAATGCCGGCACGCAACTGGCCGGAATCGAAAACCTGCGCGGCATCCTCTCGCCGGGCCTGATCGCGTCCTTCGCGCTGCTCGGCATCTTCCCGCTGATCGCCAAGAAAATCGTGGACGGCATCAAGGCGCGCAAGATCCATGCGCGCTGGACCCGGCCGGCGCGCTTCGACCGCAACCTCATTGTCATCGGCGGCGGCAGCGCCGGACTGGTGACGGCCTACATCGCGGCCGCGGTGAAGGCGAAAGTTACGCTGATCGAAAAGCACAAGCTCGGCGGCGACTGCCTCAACACCGGCTGCGTACCTTCCAAGGCGCTGATCCGCACGGCGAAGTTCCTGTCACATGTTTCCCGGGCCAGGGAGCTGGGTTGCCGTAGCGCCAGCGCCGACTTTTCATTTGCCGAGGTAATGGAGCGGGTACAGCACGTGATCCGCCAGGTCGAACCGCACGATTCCGTCGAACGTTACACGGGGCTGGGCGTCGACGTGGTCGAGGGCAGCGCGAAAATCGTCTCGCCCTGGGAAGTCGAAGTCACGCGCCGCGACGGCACCACGACAAGGCTCAGCACGCGCAGCATCGTCATCGCCGCCGGCGCACGGCCCTTCGTACCGCCGATTCCCGGCATCGAGGAGGTCGGCTACCTGACCTCGGACAATGTCTGGAACCTGCGCGAACTGCCCAAACGTCTGGTAGTACTCGGCGGCGGACCGATCGGCTGCGAGCTGACGCAGGCCTTCGCCCGCTTCGGTTCGAAAGTAACTCAAGTCGAAATGCTGCCGCGACTGATGATCCGCGAGGACCCGGAAGTCTCCGACCTGGTCGTGCAGCGCTTCCGCGCCGAGGGCATCGCCGTGCTGCTGAACCACAAGGCCAAGGCATTCGTCGTCGAGAACGGCGAGAAGACCCTGGTCGCAGAGCACGAAGGACGCGAAGTGCGCATCCCCTTCGACGCGGTACTGGTCGCCGTCGGCCGCGTCGCCAACCTCAAGGGCTACGGACTGGAGGAGATCGGCGTCGCCACCGGCCGCACCGTCGACACCAACGAATTCCTGCAAACCAGTTACCCGAACATCTACGCCGCCGGCGACGTCGCCGGTCCTTACCAGTTCACCCACACCGCCGCGCACCAGGCCTGGTATGCGGCGGTCAATGCGCTGTTCGATCCGTACCGCAAGTTCAGGGCCGACTACTCGGTGATCCCCTGGGCCACCTTCGTCGAACCGGAGGTGGCGCGCGTCGGCCTCAACGAGCAGGAGGCACAGGAGCAAGGCATCGCCCACGAGGTGAGCCGCTACGACATCGACGACCTCGACCGGGCGATCGCCGACAGCGAGGCGCATGGCTTCATCAAGGTGCTGACGGTGCCGGGCAAGGATCGCATCCTTGGCGTCACCATCGTCGGCGAACACGCCGGCGACCTGATCGCCGAATATGTGCTGGCGATGAAGCATGGCATCGGCCTCAACAAGATCCTCGGCACCATCCACATCTACCCGACCCTGGCCGAAGCCAACAAGTACGTCGCCGGCGTCTGGAAGAAAGCCCATGCACCGCAACGACTGCTGGCCTGGGTGGAACGATTCCACGCCTGGCGACGGGGATAGATGGGCGGGTCCGATCTGTCCATCGTCATGCCGGTGCTCGATGAAGCGCCGCAGCTGGCCCACCGTTTGCGGGCCCTGCAGGCGCTGCGTGCGCAAGGTGTGGAACTGGTCGTCGCCGATGGCGGCAGCACCGACGATACGGCACGTCTGGCGGCGGGACTGGCCGATTGCGTGCTTGTCGCGCCGCGCGGCCGCGCCGCGCAGATGAACGCCGGCGCGGGCGCCAGCCGGGGCCGCGTTCTGCTCTTCCTCCACGCCGACACCGTGCTGCCGGATACCGCGCCGCGGTCGGTGATGCGGGCAATCGACGACGGCGCCCTGTGGGGACGCTTCGACGTCCGCATCGATGGCGGCCAGCCGCTGCTGCGCGTGGTCGAAGCCATGATGAATCTGCGCTCGCGCCTGACCGGCATCGCCACCGGCGACCAGGCGATATTCGTGCGCCGTGACGTTTTCGACCACGCCGGACGCTATGCGGACATTGCGCTGATGGAGGATATCGCGCTGTGCACGGCGCTGAAGCGACTGGCGCCGCCCGCCTGCCTGCGCGACACCGTGCTCACCTCGGCTCGGCGCTGGGAAAGGCAGGGCGTGCTGCGCACCATCCTGCTCATGTGGTGGCTGCGCGCCGCCTTTTTTTTCGGCGCCGATCCGGCGCGCCTGGCCCGACGTTATGGCTACCTGCCGCGCGGCACCTGAAACGATCGGGATCGCCGTGATGGCCAAGGCGCCCGTCGCCGGCTACGCCAAGACACGGCTGGTTCCGCTGCTGGGCGCCGCCGGCGCGGCGCGCCTGCACCGGCAACTGATGCTGCGCACGCTGGCCACGGCGTACGCCGCCGAAGTCGGCCCGGTCGCTCTCTGGTGCGCGCCGGATGCCCGCCACCGTTTCTTTCGCGCCCTGCATCGAAAGGGCGGACTCGCGCTGCATGAACAGGCCGGTGCGGACCTGGGCGAGCGCATGGCCGGCATCTTCGCCGGGCACGGCTCGCATCCCCTGCTGCTGATCGGCACCGACTGCCCGGAGCTGTCGCCGGATCACCTGCGTCAGGCCGCGCTGGCCCTCCGGTCCACCGACGCGGTATTCATCACCACCGAGGACGGCGGCTATTTCCTGGTGGGATTGCGACGCCCCTGTCCCGCGCTGTTCACCGGCATGCGCTGGGGCACGGACCAGGTCATGGCGCAAACCCGCCACCGCCTTGTCGCGCTGGGCCTGAGCTGGCGGGAAACAGCGCGGTTGTGGGACGTCGATCGGGCCGAGGATGTCCTGCGCTGGCAGGCGCTGCGGTAGCATCGGGCCGGAGCAGGCGCACCGCTTCCGCTCTTGAGCCTGGAAAGGTAGCTGAATGCAAGCCATACCCGGTCCCGTTCTGAGGGACATCGTACTGATCGGCGGCGGCCACAGCCATGTCGGCGTGCTGCACATGTTTGCCATGCGGCCGCTGCCCGGCGTGCGCCTGACGGTGATCTGCACCGACACCGACACACCCTACTCCGGCATGCTGCCGGGCTACATCGCCGGGCATTACAGTTTCGACGAGGTGCATATCGACCTGCGACGGCTGGCCGAATTCGCCGGCGCACGCTACTACCACGACGAAGTGACCGGCATCGACCGCGCGGCGCGCCAGGTGATTTGCCGCCAGCGGCCGCCGGTGAGCTACGACGCGCTGTCGATCAACATCGGATCGACCCCGCAGCTCGGCGGCATTCCGGGCGCCAGCGAGCACGCGGTGCCGGTAAAGCCGATCCGCCGATTCAACGAACGCTGGCTGGCGCTGTTCGAGCGTGTCCGCGCGCA